>PEVQ01000205.1:826-15203 GCA_002780205.1 Elusimicrobia bacterium CG06_land_8_20_14_3_00_38_11 | reverse complement strand
AGGGTCTCGCATTTTAACATCGAGATTCTTCGCCTTCGGCTCAGAATGACATCCTTTTCATGTAAAGTATTTTATGCTCCCCTTAGTAAGTATTGGTCATTAGCGAATTAACAACATCTTCTAATGCAATTTTTCGTGAAGCTTTAAAAAAAACAGCATCTCCGTATTTGAGATTTTTTTTAAGATATTGAGAAAGTTTATTTTTATTTTCAAACCAGACACCGCCTGATTGAGCCGTTATATTTTTCGCCAAATCACCGACGGTTAAGACATTGTCAGCATAGTTATTTGTTTTTATAAACTCGCCGATTTTTTTATGCTCGGCTATTTCCATTTCTCCTAATTCAAGCATATCTCCTAAAACAAGTATTTTTCTGTTATTATAAAAGATTTTTGCAAAATTTTCAATCGCCAGGCGCATTGATGTAGGATTTGCATTATAGGAATCATTCACGATAACAATTCCGTTTTTCAGATTTATCGTCTCCATTCTGCAGACAGGCGGAACAAAATTTCGAATGCCGGCAGCAATTTCATTAAAAGAATAACCAAGTGTTACCGCGGCGCTTGCCGCAGCGAGCGCATTATAGACATTAAACAATCCTGCGACAGGCAATACAATTTTTTCTTTTCTTTTCTCTGGCGGGTATTGAAGTGAAAAAGTTGTACTTTCAGATTTAAGTGAAATATCACAAGCCGTAACATCGGCCTTATTTTTCATACCGAATGTTATTTTTTTGCACTTTAAATTTTGGGCAAAAGAAGTTATGAATTCATCATCGTTATTCATCACGGCTATACCGTTAGAACCTAGTGAATTAAAAAGTTCCGTCTTTTCTTTCAATATGTTTTTTAACGAACCGAAATTACATATGTGCGCCGTCCCTATATTCGTAACAATGCCTACGGACGGCGAAGATATTTTGCAAAGACAGGCGATTTCTCCTTTATGATTTGTCCCCATTTCAAGAACACAATATCTGTGTTTTTTTTCCAACTGAAAAAGTGTCAAAGGAAGTCCTATGTGATTATTAAAATTTCCCTGAGTTGATAAAACCGGAGTTTTTTGCGACAATACGGCTCTCAAAATATCTTTTGTGGTCGTCTTGCCGTTTGAACCGGTTATACCTATCACTTTTACATTAAATTTATTCCTGTAATATTTTGCTAAATCTTGCAACCCTTTTACTGTATCCTTAATAACAATTACTGGACATCGGACTTTGGACTTTGGACTTTGGACAACAATTCCGGCGGCACCGTTGAAAACGGCATCTTTTACAAAATCGTGCCCGTCTAAATTTTCACCTTTTATTGCAAAAAAAATATCTCCCTTTTTGGTTGTGCGGGAATCAATCGAAACGCCCGTTATAAGTATTTTTTTATTTCCGGACAAATGTCCTTTTATCGTATCCGCAATTTTTGATATTTCAGTTTTTTCCATTTTTTTGAACGCAGGGTAATTCTAATTCTCTAATTCTCTCTGTTTTTCTCTGTGACTCTGTGGCTTATTTTTTCCCGTACTTTTCAGTCAGTATTTTTATCACAACCTCTTTATCATTGTAGGGAATTTTTTCGTTTCCTATAATCTGATAATTTTCATGCCCTTTCCCCGCTATAAGAAGCATATCATCTGCCGAACATAGTTCAACGGCCCTTTTGAGAGCAGCAGTTCTGTCCAACACAATCTCATAATTTTTGCATTTTATTCTCTGCAAACCAACCTCCACATCCAATGCTATCAATTCCGGTTTTTCAGAACGGGGGTTATCAGAAGTGATAATCGTGTAATCGGACATACGACCGGAAAGTTCGCCCATCAAAGGTCTTTTTGAACGGTCACGGTCGCCGCCGCTACCAAAGACGGTAATAATTTTTTTATGTTTTATTGTCCTGGCCGCCTGAATTAAATTGCCGAGTGCATCGGGAGTATGCGCATAATCAATTATAACCGAAAACGGCTGGTCGGCATGAACCGTTTCAAATCTTCCGGGAGTCGTCTCAAATTTTTTAATTCCATCAGCAACTTTTTCCAAATCCAGATTCTGCGAATATGCACAACCGATAGATGCAAGTATATTATAAATGTTGTGCCGACCTATAAGTTGTGTTTCTATCTTTATTTTTTTACCGGAAATTTCTACATTAAACATGGTCTTATTTTTTAACATTTCAATATCTATCGCTTTTATATCGGCATCGGACTTTATACCGTAAGTTATTACTGTGCCTTTGGCAATTTTTGCCAATTCGCGGCCGGCAGAATCATCAACATTTATTACGGAATATTTTTTTTCTTTTTCCGATTCCATTAAAAATTTTTCAAAAAGAAGAAATTTTGCTTTTTTATACTCATCCATTGTTTTATGATAGTCCAGATGGTCACGCGTAAGATTGGTAAAAATTGCTACGTCTATGTCACATCCGGAAATTCTGTTTTGAATAAGTCCGTGCGAGGAAACCTCTATAACAACACCGCCGGCGCCGGCCGATTTCATTTTTGAGAGAAGTTCATGTAAATCCGATGATTGGGGGGTCGTATTGGGCGCGGGAATTTTAAGATTTCCGAAACGATAAAAAATCGTCCCTACAACGCCTAATTTTATTCCGGCATTTTCAAATATCTTTTCAAGAATATATGTAATAGTTGTTTTACCATTTGTACCCGTTACTGCAAAAACTTTCATTTTCTTAGACGGTTCACCGTAAAACCGCGAAGAAATTTTCCCGAACATATCAGAAATATCTTTCGTTGTAAGAAAAACTGTATTATCATATTTTAATGTCTTGTCATCCGTAAGTATTGCAGATGCACCGTGAGAAATCGCGTCTTCAATATAATTTTTCCCGTCCTCTTTTGAACCGTGCAAAGCGACAAAAAGATAATTTTTCTGAACTTTCCGAGAATCATATGTAACACCCAATATCTCTTTATCACCGGCACCGTGCAACTCTATACTTAAATTATTTACTGATTCGGAAATTTTCATTTTAGCACAAATTTGTTTTCCTGGCGAATATCCAGATATTCAAGAATATTTGATGAAATGTTTCTGAAAATCGGTGCTGCAACCGAAGACGCCCAGTAATCGCCTTTCGGCTCGTCAACGATAACTAAAACTGTTACATCAGGTTTTTTAGACGGAAAAAATCCTGCAAAAAGCGAAACATATTTTGAATCGGAATATTTTTTGAGATAATTATCATATTTTTGGGCGGTGCCGGTTTTACCCGCAATTTTAATTCCTTCAATTCCTGCATGCACACCGGTTCCGTATTCAACAACGGCTTCCAGCATTTTCCTGATAATGTCAGCGGTCGCAGGCGAAATTACCCTTCTTATTTTTACCGGCTCAAAAGTTTGGATTTCCTTGTTATTACAAAAAACGGCTCTTATTATTTTCGGCTCCATTAAAAGTCCGCCGTTAGCAATGGTTGAATATGAATTTATGATTTGTAAAGCATTGACGGACAATTCCTGCCCGAAAGAAATTATTTTACATGAAACACCCGACCAACTGCTTACAGGTTCTAAACGCCCGGAGGTCTCTCCTGTAAGTTCTATTCCCGTATTCATTCCAAATCCGAAAGAACGGGCATACTGCCACAAATCCTGTTTTCCTACAATTTCACCAAGTTTTGCAAAACCTATATTTGAAGAATAAGCAAACATATCTTGAAAAGATAACAGTCCATATTTTTCATGGTCGTGAATAACAACATCTTTCGCCAATTTATAAGAACCGTTTTCACAAAAAAAATTTTCACTTAAAACTTCCGGATGTTTTTCCAAAACAGCGGCGGCAGTTACAATCTTAAAAACGCTTCCGGGTTCAAATGCATCGCCGATAGAAATATTTTTAAGCATTTTGGGGTCAATTTTTTTATTCGGGTCAAATGAAGGATATGATGCCATCGCAAGAATTTCTCCAGTATAAGGATTTTGAATTATGCAAGTCAGTGATTTGGCATTTGTGGTTTGGTATGCTTTTTTGATGGCAGTTTCGGCAATGTGCTGCAAACGACTATCAATTGTCAACACCACATATCTGTTTTCATCCTCCGAATCATTACCTAAAATTATCTCCCTTCCCTTACCGTCTTTCATAACGACATATTTTTTTGAGATGCCCGTAAGAAAATCATCAAATAGATATTCAATGCCCGACAACCCTTTGTTGTCCATGCCGACAACTCCCACCACATGACTTGCCAACGAATTCTCGGGATAAAAACGCAGTTGCTCTTTTTCAAAATAAACACCGGGAAAATTTTTCGATTTGATCTTCAGCACCTCGTCGGGAAGCAATTTCCTTTTTATTAAAACCGAATTTTTTTTCTGTTTTAATTTTGAACGGATATCCGCGGGCATCATACCTGTACATTTTGAAAAAAATTCTACATCCAAACCTTTTGCTTTTTTTGTCTCAATGTAGCATGACTCCGCCGTCATACTTGTTGCAAGAGTCATCATATTTCTGTCGTAAATATTCCCCCTTAATGTTTGAGTTTTTTTTATTCTTTTGGATTGTTTGGAAACCTCTTGGGCAAAAAAAGTATAATTAACAATTTGCACCCAAAACAAACGGGAACCGATAATAAAAAATACAAGAAAAATAAAAAAGCAAATAAAAATAATTTTATACTTTATAACTTTCACTTTGACCCCATTTCAATTACCACGATATCAGACGGCTTTGGTGCTACCAGTCCCAAACGTTTTTTGGCTACCTCTTCAAGATTATTCATCGCAGTTATGTCCATTATTTTCATCGTAAGATATTTGTTTTCCTTGTCTAACGACAAAATTCTTCCGTTAATTTCACTTATTTTGTAACCAAGTTTTCTCGATTCAATTCTCTGCCATGCATAAAAAGAACCAAAAATTATTATTATAATTGACCACTTAAAATACACGCCGGAACGATTTAATTTATTTGCTCCGTGAACTCTGTGAACTCTCATATTTTTACCTTCTTAATCGCGGAGGGTTCTGTAATTCAGCCACAGAACCACACAGAATTTCACTGAAAAGTCTTTTTCTGTGTTTTTCTGTGCCATTCTGTGGCTACCATTTTTTACTTTACAGAACCTCGCGGAGCGAAGCAAGAAATTAGCAAAGCGTCTACAGGTTTTGAATTTGCAACTTATACAATTCAGGAGCAAATTCTTTAAGCGACCACAAGGGAGCGACCAAAGCGACCGCAGGAAGT
This sequence comes from Elusimicrobia bacterium CG06_land_8_20_14_3_00_38_11, assembly GCA_002780205.1. Taxonomy (GTDB): domain Bacteria; phylum Elusimicrobiota; class UBA8919; order UBA8919; family UBA8919; genus UBA8919. The sequence continues at coordinate 9,990 of PEVQ01000205.1, read as the reverse complement.
CCCCGTGGGAATATTTGCTTGCGAGCGACCTTCATATTTTTTCCACAACCCTTAATTGTGCAGACCGGGAACGCGGATTTTCCGCTCTTTCTGATTCTAAAGGAAAAATCGGTTTTTTTTCAACTAATTTTATAATTTTTTTTTTTACCGCTTCTTTGAAAATATTTTTTAATAATCTATGCTCAATTGAATGAAACGAAATAACGACTATTCTCGCACAGGGCGAAACCAGATTTATCGCCGACAGAATTCCTTTTTCTATGTTTTCCAGTTCATTGTTGACCGCAATTCTTAATGCCTGAAATGTTTTTGTAGCAAAATGAATCTTCCGCCTGTGATACCAATACGGTGTTGCGGCTCTGATTATCTCAACGAGTTCATAAGTTTTTGATATATTTTTTTGGACTCTATGCGTAACTATGGCTTTTGCGATTTTTTCCGCAAATCGTTCGCAGGCATTATCCAAAAATATTTTTGCAAGTTTTTTTTCGTTATATGTATTGACAATTTTATCGGCTGTTACCGGGTTGTTTGCATTGTACCTCATATCAAGAGGCGCATCAAAATTAAAACTGAAACCTCTGCTATAATTGTCAATCTGTAATGAAGAAAATCCTAAATCAAACAATACTCCGTCAATCTTTTTGATATTGTATTCTTTTACAATTGCTGATAATTCCGCAAAGTTACAACAAATAAATTTTGCGTTCTTGTAAGAACTAAAATTTTCTGTGAATAATTTTTCCGTTTCGCAATCCCAATCCAGTGCAAAAAGTTTTCCTTTTGAGGACAGATTTTTAATTATCCTGATTGAATGGCCGCCGCCACCGAAAGTGCAATCAATATATGTTCCGTTTTTTTTTACATTCAAATACTTGATTGTTTCATCGGACATTACGGGAATATGTTTCATAAAATACCACTGAACTGACACAGAACTTTATACACGGAACTGGCACGGAATTATTCTGTGCCTGCCTGCCGTCAGGCAGGTCTGTTCCGTGTTTCTTTGTCATATCTCCAAAGAACTTACATGTTTGAAAAATAATTTTTTGGCATTTTTATTATATTTTTCCCAGATGAATTTTGACCATATTTCTATCCTGCTTGAAACCCCTATTATTATAACATCGTTTTTTAATTCGGCATATTTTCTCAAATGATAGGGTAGTAAAATTCTGCCTTGTGAATCCGGTTTTAACTCGGTAGCACCGGATAGTAAAACCCTTTTGAACGCCCTCTCTTCCGATTTATCATTAAACGGCAGTTCGTCAAGTTTATTCTCAAGTTTTCCCCATCTATCTTTGGGATAGGCATACAGGCATTTGTCAAGTCCTATTGTAATTATAAAATGATTGTTTCGCCTGAATTTTGAAGGTATGAAAATCCTGCCTTTTGAATCAATTGAGTATTCGTAAAGTCCGACAAACATAATTATCCATTCGCGGAGTTTATCCCGCACCGCGATGCGGGGCTCACACCCGACTGAAGTCGGGGGCTACAAGTCGGGTGCTACATTTAACCATAATTACTACTTATTCACCACTATTCACCACTTAGGTACATTATAAAAAATTCATTGTACTTTGTCAAGTGTTTTTTTGAGATGCCACAGATTTGCGCAGATAGGTACGCTGATGACCGCAAATTGACCGTCGGCAATTTTGTACAATTGTACAAAATTGAATTTCCTGTGATTTTTTACAGAACTGATGCAGAAGGGGATTGATAAGCCGGATTCTGTTTATCCCGTTTTATCAAGATAATGGAATTATTTCTCTAGCCCCGAAATTACTTGCGAGGTCAAGCGGTCAACCTTAAAAATAGTGACGGGACGAACAATCCCGTTCCGTTCCATTTAACCGGAACGAATCTTTTATTTTGGACCTTGCTCCGGGTGGGGTTTGCCCTGCCTCTGATATCACTATCAAAGCGGTGCGCTCTTACCGCACCTTTTCACCTTTGCCTTTTAACCTTTAGGGTTAAAATAGGCCGTATCTTTTCTGTGGCACTTTCCCTGTCTTTTGACACGGATTACCGCTGATAATTTAACGCTGATGACCGCTGATTTTCATCTGCGGACATCTACGCCTTTTATCTGCAGTTATCTGCGTTTAGACGGTGGCCGTTAGCCATCACCCTGTTCTACGGAGTCCGGACTTTCCTCTCCCCACCAATTGGCAGAGAGCAATTCCTCAATCCCCTCCTGTTTCACCTATATTTATCGCAATGTTTGCAAGTTTATCCGCCTCTTTATTATTTTCTCTCGGAATATGAGTAACTTCAATGCTTATAAATTTTTTTTCTTTCTCTCTTATTTTTTTCAAATGCTCTTTAAGATTTTTATCGTTGGTTCTGTATTCGCCGAGATATTGTTTATAAACAAGTTCCGAATCAAGAAAAATTTTAACTTTATCAGCCCCAAACTTTTCCGCTTCACCGAGAGCGGTAAGAAACGCACTGTACTCGGCTGTATTGTTTGTAGCAATCCCAACATATTTTTTTATATTTTTAACGACTTTCCCTGAAATATCTTTGACAACTATTCCTATTCCGGATGGTCCCGGGTTACCGCGTGATGCACCGTCAATATGGATAACAAGTTCTTTCATTCCATTCGCTTCGCTCACCGAGAATAAATTCTCGGCTACATTTATGGTGTGAACTTGCTACATTGACGACCCCACTGAAATGGGGTCATTTCGCAAATTCATTTTTTTTGATACAAAATCCTCATACAATTATTGCATGTTATCAAATCTTTGCCTTTTTTTAATTCGTCAATAATGTGAATCGGTAAATTCCTGTGACATCCGCCGCAGGCATTATCTTCTACCATTACTACGGCTGCACCGTTTTTGTTTTTTCTTATATTTTCGTACCTGTCGGCAATATTTTTCGGCAATTCCGCCAGTTTTGTTTTCCGTTTTTCGGAAAGTTGCAAAACCACTGCCGTCTCTTTTTTTAAATCATTTTCAAATAACGCTTTTTTGCCAGCAAATTCTTTTTCCAATTTTTCATAATCTTTTTGCAAATTTTTTATGTCTTTGGAATTTTTTTCATCGGTTTCCATCAACACCAGTAATTCATCTTCTATTTTTAATTTTTCGTTTTTCCCGGTTTCTATCTCTGTTAAAAGTGCTTTATAAGCATCGTTGGTTTTAACCGCATTTAATTCCATATTGTGCTTTTTGATTTTTTCATCTATTAACGCTATTTCCACTTCCTTTTCTTTTTTTAAGATATCGCTGCTTGTTATATCTTTTTTTGCGGATTCAATTTGCTCTTTTTTCTTTACAAGAGTTTCTTGCAATAAGTTTATTTCACCGCTGATTTTCTCAATGTTATTATTGGCATCATCTATTTTGGAATCAATGTCCTGCAATTCTATAAGTTTTATAAGTTGTTCATTCATATAAATATTTTTAATTTTACATTTTTAGTTGAATCTCTATGGGCAATGCAGGGATTGAACCTGCGGACCCTCCTGTGTGAGTGCTTTCCGTATAATTTTTCCGTTATCCGATTTTACAAAATCATTTTTCTTTTGTCAATGTTTTTTGCACCAGTTTAAGTTCAAGGTGTTAGTGCAACAGGAGGGGCGGGGTTATTTGCTCTTTAACATTTTGAAAGGAATTCTGTAGACCTCGCCGGTACCTTCAGAAGTAAGAAACAGGTAATCGTTAGTCATGCTTAATCCGGAAATTTTTCTGGCGGTGGTTGCAGATGTGCCGAAAGCAGGAATTTCATATTCTGAGAGTCGGCTTATTTTTTTCGCTTTCTCGTCTAATAAATATCTATAAACCCTGCTTGTGTCCGCATCAGCAATAAAAATATTTTTTCCTTTGACGAAAAGTCCGACGGTATTCGGATTTGAAAGCGAAAATGTCAAATCAATTGTTAAATTTTTATCTTTTTTGTGACGATAAATCTTATCGTCCTGAGAATCGCAAGACCATAGAAATTTACCGGAATCAAAAATTGCCGACGGATTGGCACCAGGGCTCTGAAAACTTCCGGAAACTTTCAGTGTATTTTTATCAAACTGAAAAATCTTTTTTGAAAACGCATCGCAAAGCCACAATTCTTTTTTATTGGATGCGATACCGGCGGGATGTATGTCAGATAGTTTTGTTGATTTTATAAGCGAGAGTACGGCATCAAATTTATGTTTATAGACAGTGGAAGAAAACCAGTCGCAAATCCATATTTCATCACCAGAAATTGTAATCCCGGACGGATGCAGTGACGGTATTGAAAAGTATGCTATGCTTTGCGGAACTGGTCGGGCAAAATAATAAATTGTAAAAAAAATTATAATCAGCGAAAAAACAGCAGATAAAATTTTTATTATTTTTTTAACGGGAAACCGCTTTTTTATTTTCAGTTTTTTGTCGCGATTACCGGACAAAAGTTTTGCTAATGATTCTTTCGCATCCGTGTAATGAGGATTTATGTCAAGCGCAATTTTGTATTCTTTCGCGGCATTGCCGAATAATTCCATTTTTTCATAAACCCTTGCCGCATCATAATGAATGTTGGCAAACTCGGGAGAAAATTTCAGTGCTTTGTCAAATTCATCAATCGCACGACCGAATATTCCGGCCGCAAAATATGCCTTCGCAAGATAATAATGCCTGTTGGTATTTTTTATTTTATCCATAGTAAAAACACGAATAAAATATCACGAATCTTATCTCGAATTTTCACGAATGAGATTGCCACGAGCCGATAAATCGGCTCTCGCAATGACAGTTGCCTCGCCGACCCGTCATTCGCGTTCATTCGTGATATTTGCCGTTATTCGTGATTTGATTCGTGTCCCATAGTTATTTTTACTGTTGTTCCTTTATCTTCTTCGCTGGCAATTGTCAGACGGTATCCGTAGGCATCCAGAATTTTTCTAACTCTCGTCATTCCTAATCCGAAACCTATCTTTTTTTTGGTTGAAAAAAACGGTTTTGTCACTTTCTCTAAAAGGTGGGGCGGGATGCCGCGACCGTTATCCTTGAAAGAGATTTCAACATACTGACACGAAGTGTCATTCCGAACTTGTTTCGGAATCCCATTAGAAACTGAACCAAGAGATGCTGAATCAAGTTCAGCATGACAACCTCGTGTGGTTATCGTCAATTCACCGCCTTGCGGCATTGCATCTAAAGAATTTTTAATTATTTCCGTAAAAACCGTTTTAAGATGCTCCTCAAAAATGTTTATTTCCTGTATTTTTTCTCTGATGTCAACTGATATTGTAATATTTTTGGCAGCAGATGAATCCTTAAATTCGCCGACTACCTTTTCAAGCAAATATGCCGCGTCGGTCAACCCTTCTTCTTTCTTAAACGGCATTGAAAACCATGAAAGTTCGTCGGCAAGTTGAGACATCCCCTCTAAGTGTTCAATAAGATTTTCAATAATTTTTTTTGATTCTTTTTCTTTGCAGAGTTCACCTAAAACCCTGACCAGACCATTTACATATCCGACATCCTTTTTTAAGAATCTGACAAATTCCGAAATAAGAACCGCCTCATTATCGTAATTTTTTTGTTCAATCAAACGGATATTTTCAGTATTTTCATTTTTTATTTTTTCTATTTCCTTTATGCGCGATTCTTCCGCCGCCTGTTTATCCGTCTCCATTTTAGAAATTATTTTTTCTTTTTCCACAATTGTTTTTTTAAATTCGGAAATTTTATCCTGCAATTCTTTGATTGCAACGGTCTGCTCAAAAATTTTATCCTTCAAGTCCTTTTTCTCGGAATTGGCTTTTTTCTTTTCATCGTTAGTCAACTTTTGCAGTTCAACAAATTTTGTTCTCCAATAATCCGTTAAAGATTTCATAACAAAATCAATTAAAAATTCAAAATTAAAAATGACGCTACGCTAAAATTGTGGATAAAATTATTATTAAATCTTTTACCTACATTTTTAATTTTAAATCCCGCTAAAGCGGGACAAGTTTTTACATTTTTAATTGCCTCTATGGTATAACCAGTTGACTTCCCACAACCGGTATCCCTCTTTCAATTTTATTTTTGTTAGAATGATAAATATCCTGCCACCTGTCCGGCGTGCCGTAATACCTTCGGGAAATTGAAGCAAGTGTATCACCCTTCTCAACCGTGTGATAAGTTATTTTTTTGGGAGCGGGACGGGATTCTATTCGCCGCATATCCTTTTCAAGTTGCTCTTTCTGACGCTGGACATCATTAAGTTGTAACTTTGTTTTTTCCGATTCCGACGAAACATTTGTTAATTCGCCCTCCGTTGTCTCCAATTTTTTTTGCAATTCCGCTTTTTCTCTTTCCAACCGTGAAATTTCGCTTTCTAAATCCACCGTGTATGGGTCGCTGAGCTCTTTTCCGAATTCAAAAACAATAGACAAACGATGAGTGCCCATAATATCTTTTACGCCTGTTATCGGAAGTTGAAAAGCATAATCAAGACGAAACGGGTCGGGAAGAACGGAAAGCCCGATTGATACATTTGCAAAGTCCTTTCCATAACCAAAACCTTCTCTAAAATAAAACTTTTCGTTAAAAAACGACTTTTCACCCCCGAAAAAATATTTTAATTCATCCTGTTGATGCTCGGCGTCAAAACAGAATGTTGCAAATTTTGAACGCCATCCCAAACCCAGCCGTGTTCTTACTGGTAGCCGCACCGTTTCCCCTATTCCTATATTCGGCTCATTTAAGTTAAACGCGGAAATACCGGTATAAAACTTTTTTGATAATTTAACAAATAAGCCGGAATCACCGGAAAATGATGCCCGCGAATTCCTCTCAAAAAGAGGGTCTTTATCGGTATATTTATCGCTCCCGTATTTGAGCCGCAGGACTTTCATATTCAGACCGAATGATAGACGCTTTGAAATTTCTTTTGCATAACTTAATGCTGCAACATTTTCATTGTAGGCGGTTGACAACCGAAAATCGCTTACGGATACGGCGAACGATTCCCGCCCCCTTAAAGGATGAAGATACCCTACAAACCCGTCGGAGAGATCGCTTTTATCATCAAGACCGACGAAGGGCTTACCGAAATATGTGATAAGTTCTTTATGCCTGACCTGCGTAAGACCGGCGGGATTATAAAAAATCGCCTGAATATCGTCGGCAAGTCCGGTAAAAGCATTTCCCATACCGTAAGGCCGCGCACCGGAAGATGGGTTATCAAAAGCAGCGTAAACGGCAGAGAATAGAGAATAGAGAATAGCGAATAGCAAAATAAAAACCTTAAAGCATTTTCGCCTTAATCTCTTAATCTCTAATTTCTTAATCTCTGGTTTTTTCATATTAAATTCCTATCTTTATTCCTGCTGCAAAATTAAAATTTTTTACATTTACAAACGAATTTTCAAAGGTAATCATTATACCGGATAAAAATTTATATCCACACCCGTAAAAAATATTTACGGAATCCGCATCTATATCACAATTTTCAAATTCACCGTCTATAAAAGAGAATTGCAAACCCAAATACGGTTCAAATTGTTTTATTTTTTTTGATGTCCAAAAAGATGCGGAGAGTTCCCGCGTTTTGTAATTAAGGTCTATATCCGTATCGTCAAATTTTTTTATTTTTACATTCTTAAAAATTACTCCCGTATCAACAGCAAATGCCGGCGTTACAACTGTATCCTGTAATAGAACATATTTTAAGCCGAACCCGCCGGCAATCCCGTCCTGTCTGCTTTCCCATTTTTTACCGTAACCTGTCAGTTCCGTTTTTAAGATACCAAATCTAATATAAGGATGAAACTTCTCGCCGAGTCGCACATTAAATTTAATCGCGGGTAAAAAAGTTTTTTCTTTAACTTTAAGTTCATATTGTGATATGTTTTCTGCGATACCTGAAAATGTTGACCCTGTAACAGTAAATTCTTCCGCACTTAAAACATTCACGGTGATATCCCGTTTTTCCTGCAACCAATAAACGCTAAAATCAATCCCCCTACCACTGTTTCTGTCGGCAGAAGCCATTGTTTCAGAAGAATATAATTCAGAAATTAACGTTTGTAAAAAAATAAATACAATAATTTTTAATTTATAATTTTTCATTTTTAATTGCCACTATCTTGCCACCACCACCGTTCCGTTACACACATTTTTTCCGCTTTTAACTTGATAGATATAAACTCCCGGAAGAACCGTTTTACCGTCGGAATTTTTCCCGTCCCAAGAAAACCGTGAATAATCACCTTTTTTCATATCCGCAATTTTTTTGCCGGTTACATCAAAAATCTCCGCATCAGTTATATCCTCCGTAATACCGGTAAATGTAAGATTTATTTCATCGTTTATACCGTCATTATTGGGAGTAAATATTTTCGTAGGAAATGAAGAAGCCAATTTTAGTTTAGTAGCGGCAATCGTCCCAGTATAAAATTTGCCTAATTTCGTCGTCTCAACGGTTATGCTGTTGCCCTTTTTTCCTCCGAGGGCGACATATTCAACCCCGTTGTACCAATACACGCAATCACCGGCCTCCTCAAAAGTGATTTTGACGGGTGATGAAAATGTAAAGCCATTTATTTCCGCCATCGTCAATGAATTAAGCGGTTTTATATCGTAAATGCCTCCGGATTTTGAAATTGAAATTATGACATTTGAAAGAAATGACTGTGCTGCCGACGGTAATTCAATAATAACCTCTTTGTCTTTTGAAATTAAAATCTGTTTTGTTTCGTCTGATTTTACTGCAACGGAGTTTGCACTTTCGTTTCCGAAATCATCAACCGCACGGATAACTGTCCAAAAACCGCTTTTTGCAAAAGTAGAAGTCGCAGTAGTATAACTGGCGAATGTTTCGGTACTTCCTATTATTTTTATATCGCTGGACAGATAAATATTATATGCTGATAAATCAACAATAGCGGAACCGTCCTCATCAAGTAAAACCGGACTCCATGAAATTATTCCATCCGTAATTTTAACATTTGAAGGTGACGCGGGCGGAACCGGTTTAACATAAAATGAAAATGATTTTTCTGAAAGAGTCGGCAACGGTGGGGTATATTCATCAATTGCCGCAACCTTCCAGTAATATGTAGTATTTTCTGTCAGATTTGATGTAAAAGTATAGTTCGTGGAGGTCAAGCCAGAAATAGTTTGAGATGAAGAAAAATCGGAATAAGAGGAATAATAAACCGTGTATTTTAT
>PEVQ01000205.1:648-790 GCA_002780205.1 Elusimicrobia bacterium CG06_land_8_20_14_3_00_38_11 | reverse complement strand
TGAAAGCGACGGTCTTTTCAAGACGGTGGAATTATCGGCAGGCGTTAATAAGTAAAAAGTTGTCGGGGGCAAATTGGAAGTGTTAATATAAATCATTCTGCTTGAAGTACGGGTGACACCGTCATCCACATCAATCGCTTTC
>PEVQ01000205.1:0-594 GCA_002780205.1 Elusimicrobia bacterium CG06_land_8_20_14_3_00_38_11 | reverse complement strand
GAAGATGGTGTGCTTTTTTCCGAAGAGTAAGAAAAATCACTGAAAAGTGAATATTCAAGTGAATAATACGCAATACTTCCGGCGACATCGGGGTCCGTCGTATCCGCCCAATCAAAAGATGGTTTTGTGGTAGTTGAAATATAATCGTCGGAAGGCGACAGCAAAGAAAACGATGTCGGAGGAGTATTGAACGGGTTCCCGGACGGTTCGGGCGATGTTGTATCCACTGCCGACCAGCCCAGTTCGTTTTCATCGCGGGTTTTGAGTGCAAAATAATAAGTGGTTCCGTTTGTAAGTCCCGTGAGCGTGTATCTCTGTAAAGCATCGGCAGTCGTTGATGTCGGAATTACAATCCTGTAAGGTGCATTATCCCAGTTGAACTCATTGATAGGTCCTGTATCCGAATATCTTATCGCGAAAGTTCCGCCGACTATATCATATAAATTTCCATCGTCACCCGGCGAAGTCCAAGAAAGCGTTGCCTGCTTATATCCAGCAGTTATAGATAAATCATTTACAGATGAAGGTTTTATCAACTTTGCTAAATTTGAACTCGCGGTATTTATACCTATAGTATCCCAAGATGATTCCCAG
>PEVQ01000031.1:4805-4947 GCA_002780205.1 Elusimicrobia bacterium CG06_land_8_20_14_3_00_38_11 | reverse complement strand
GCGTCCGTAGATTTGTAGCAGCATCGCCTTGCGATGCTTTTTTATTGGCACCATAAGATGGTGCAACTACATTATTTTTGGCGTCCCTTTCATCCAACCCTTTGTCCCAACTCTGAATTGCCTGTTTCACTTCATCGGGGCA
>PEVQ01000031.1:0-4791 GCA_002780205.1 Elusimicrobia bacterium CG06_land_8_20_14_3_00_38_11 | reverse complement strand
TATTCGCAAAACAAAAAGTGATTCCCGCGCCTGTCAAAAAGGCGGAAATCACAAAAATTAACAGTGTTAATTTTTTTAACATAAAACGCTCAATTCGGCAACCTGCTTCGCTTCGCTCGGTCGGGTTAAAACCCAACCTACACTAAACGAGCACGGCTTTGCACCTTCCAGAATCACAGATTACACAGATTTTCATTCGCTGATGACCGCTGATTTGTCATGTTGAGCAGTAGCGAAACATCTCGGTTTTCAAGATTCTTCGCCGGAGCCTGCCCCGCACTCTGATGCGGGGGCTCAGAATGACATTTTGGGTCATCTGCGTTATGTTTATATCTGCGTTCATCTTGCGTTCATCTGCGATTACGGAATTCGCCTTTTTCGTTTCTATGCCTTCCAATATAATTATAAACAATTTTTGGCGTTTTGTCAAGTACTTTTTGGCGTTTTGTCAAGTACTTTTTTTACACATTGAAAAATAAAATTTCCGAGTAAGCGTTTTACCGTCTGAAAATTACCGCCCCGGTACTTTTTTTATTCTTTTGTATTTTTGGATAAAATCTTTTACTTACACCGCTTCAACAGATTTTACTTCGGGGACTTCCTCTTTTATTGCCTTCTCAATTCCGCTTTTCAGCGTCATTGACGCCATCGGACAACCCGCACAGGCAAGCAGAAGTTTTACTTTTACAATTCCGTCGGGCGTGACATCAATAAGTTTTACATCACCGCCGTCCCTCTTTAAAAACGGCCTTATTTTTTCAAGTGCTTTTTCTACCCTTTCTCGCATAGAAACCTCCATTTATATTTCAGGAAATCTTTTATGATAATCGGTCTCTTTCTGGAAGTTGTGCCCCGCCCTTAAAATTGTTTTTTCATCAAACGGTTTTCCTAATAATTGAAGTCCGAGCGGCAGATTTTCCGACGAAAAACCGCAGGGAATTGATATTCCGCACACTCCGGTGAGATTGCAGGAAATAGTAAAAATATCCGAAAGATACATTTGTAACGGGTCGGATGTTTTCTCGCCTATTTTGAATGCCGGCGAAGGCGTTGTCGGCGTCAGAATTATATCAACATTTTTAAAAGCAGCGTCAAAATCATTTTTTATAAGCGTTCTGACTTTTTGTGCTTTAAGATAATAAGCGTCGTAATAACCCGACGAAAGCGCATAAGTGCCGAGCATTATTCTTCTTTTTACTTCAATTCCGAAACCGAGCGCCCGGGTTTTTTCATACATTTCAATAAGCGAATCCGAGGGCGCGCGGAAACCGTATTTTACACCGTCGTATCTTGCAAGATTTGCGGACGCTTCCGACGGTGCAATTATGTAATAAACGCTGACGGCGTATTTCGTATGAGGAAGCGATATTTCTTTTATTTTTGCACCCAATTTTTCAAAAATTTTTACGGAATTATAAACGGCTTTTTCAACCTCTCTGTCCATACCGTCAATAAAATACTCTTTCGGAAGTCCGATGGTCAAACCCTTAATGTCTTTTTCAATTTCTGAAATATAATTTTCAACCGGGATTTTTATGGACGTTGAGTCCTTTTCATCATAGCCGGAAATCACCTGTAAAATAAGCGAAGCATCTTTTACTGTTTTCGCAAGGGGACCGATTTGGTCTAATGATGATGCAAAAGCGACAAGCCCATATCTTGAAACCCTTCCGTAGGTCGGTTTTAAGCCGACGCATCCGCAAAGAGAAGCGGGCTGCCTGATAGAGCCGCCCGTATCAGAGCCGAGTGATACTGTGGACATATTGGCTACAACGCAGGCCGCACTGCCGCCGGACGAACCGCCCGGAATTCTTTCCAAATCCCAGGGATTTTTTGTCGTGTGGAATGCGGAATTTTCTGTTGACGACCCCATCGCGAACTCGTCCATATTTGTCTTGCCGATAAAAATCGCACCCTCTTTTTCAAGTTTTTCTATGACGGTAGCATTGTAAGGTGCGATATAATTTTCAAGAATTTTTGAGGAACAGGTTGTTTTTTCGCCTTTGATGCACATATTATCTTTTATGGCGATAGGAAGACCGGCAAGAATACCTACGGTTTCTTTTTTTTTGATTTTTTCATCTATTTCAGCCGCTTTTTTAAGTGATTTTTGGGCAAAAACGGAATTGAAGGAATGGATTTTTCCGTCAAGTTTTTCAATCTTTTTGAGAAAATGTTCTACAGTTTCCTTCGCGGAAATTTCTCGTTTTTTTATTTTTTCTGTAATTTCACGGGCGGTTAAATTATTCAAATCCATACAAGTTTTACCGAGTTAAAAGTGATACATTTGTGTCACTTTCTCGTCGGTGATTTTTTCTTACATTAAACTTTTGTCGTCTAAAAATTAGCACATTTGTATCAATTATTCTATCACTTTTTTGACTTTGAAAAACCTATCCTCTTTTTCAGGAGCATTAGAAATTATACCGTCGATTACATCTGATTTCTCAACTTTGTCATCGCGGAAAACATTTTCCATCACAACAGCATGTGAGGTCGGCGGAATGCCTTCAGTATCCAGTTTGTTAAGTTCATCCATATGCTCCAAAATTGCATTCAACTGCCCGGCAAATTTATTCTTTTCATCAATTGTTAATGAAAGCCGTGCAAGTTTTGCGACATATTCAACATCTTTTATTGTAATTTTCATTTTTTTAATTTTACCGCAGAGAACACTGAGGACGCAGAGAAAACCTTAAAAATTATTCTTTGATTCCCTCTCTTTTTATCTCTGCGCCTCCGCGTTTATATCCTTTCCAGATTGGCGTATTTTACCAAAAGTTTTTTCCAGAATCCGGCGTCAAACTGAACAATAACTTTTAAGTCATCGGCAGCGCCGCTTACATCTTGTATTTTTCCCTCCCCAAACTCCGGATGTTTTATTCGCATACCTCTGTAAAAATGACCGGTTTTACCGTTACCAACACTCAACGGTGCGGTTTCCTCTTCGGGCCCAATCAGTGTTTCATCTCTGAAAATCGGGCTGCAACACTCTTTTTTAAGTCCTGCCTCTTTCACAAATCTTGAAGGGATACACCACCGCAACTGTCCGTAGACCCTCCGCTGGGAAGCGCCCGAAAGAAAAAGATGTTCCTTCGCACGGGTCATCCCCACATAACAGAGCCGCCTCTCCTCTTCAAGTTCTTCCATTGAATAAGCGGAATTACCGACGGGGAAAAGTCCTTCTTCAAGACCGGTTAAAAAAACACACGGGAATTCAAGTCCTTTGGCGAGATGAAGGGTTATCAAGGTGACAAAGTCCTTTTTTTCGTCCCAGACATCCACATCGGAAACAAGAGCGATGTTTTCCAAAAATGCCGGAAGCGTTTTAATTTGCGAGTTCTGTTCAAAATCCACAATCGCCGACACTAGTTCCTGTATATTTTCAATACGCGAGCGTGATTCAATATCGTTTTGTGCCTCTAAAAGTTGAATGTAACCGGTTTCGTCAATTACTATTTTTGCAATTTCCGAGGCGTCCATATTCTCTTTTTCTTTGAGCATTGAATCAACAAGTTTGATGAATTTTTCGGCCTTAGGAAGTCGCCCGTTTTGCACCATTTCTTTCGCCGACTCATAAAGCGTCAAATTTTTTCCGAAAGTAATGGCATTATCCTGTATTGATGTTAATGTAACTTTTCCTATGCCTCTTGAGGGTATGTTGATTATTCTTTTGAAACTGATACTGTCGGCAGGGTTGTTTATTAATTTCAAATAGCCGAGGATGTCCTTTACTTCCGCCCGTTCATAAAATCGCTGACTGCCAACGACAACAAAAGGTATTCCGTAGCGGGTAAGCGTTTCCTCAAAAAGCCTGGATTGCGCATTTGTCCTGTAAAAGACAGCAAAATCGGAAAGCGATTTACCTTCCGCCTCAACCATTGATTTTATTTTTTCGGCAACATTCCTTGACTCGTTAAATTCGTCCCGGAATTCCGAATAAACTACATCCGACCCCTGTGGTCTATTTGTCCACAACCGCTTCGGTTTCCTGTGATTGTTGAAAGAAATCAAACTCCCGGCAGTTTCAAGTATGTTCTTAGTGGAGCGATAATTCTGTTCAAGATACACGACTGTCGTTTTCGGATAATCCCTTTCAAACTCCATAATGTTCCGGACATCGGCGCCGCGCCAGGAATAAATCGCCTGGTCATCGTCGCCTACAACGCAGATATTTTTATATTTCGCCGCCAGAAGTTTCGTCAAAACATACTGTGCGTAATTTGTATCCTGATATTCGTCAATCATAATATATTTGAACCTTTCCTGATATTTTGTAAGAACCGGGGGGTTATTTTTTAACAATTCAACGACATATCTCAAAAGATCGCCGAAATCAACGGCATTCGCCTCTTTAAGTTTTTTTTGATAGAGTTCATAGACATCGGCGGCAACTTTTCCAAAAGAGGTCGGCTCGGGTGTTGTTGACGCATGAATACCATATGACTCCGCATCCAAAAGTTTGTCTTTCGCTGATGAAATCATACCGGAAATAACGGACGGCTTGAATTTGCCGGTATCATAATTTAACTCTTTGAGCGATGCCTCAACTATTTTTTTAGAGTCATCATCGTCGTAAATCGTGAAGTCCTTGTTCAATCCGGCATGTCCCGCTTCCATCCGTAAAACCCTTGCACAAAAAGAATGATATGTAGAAATCCACACGCTCAAAGCGGATGGACCTGCGAGTTTGTTTATTCTTTCTCTCATCTGGGCGGCCGCTTTATTCGTGAATGTCATCGCCAGAATGTTCCAAGGGCTGACCCCGTTTTGGAGAAGATACGCTATGCG
>PEVQ01000115.1 GCA_002780205.1 Elusimicrobia bacterium CG06_land_8_20_14_3_00_38_11 | reverse complement strand
AAGAGAAGTTTTCATTTATAGGTAACGGTTCAATAACGGGCTGCAAAATGTGTCTTCTGTCAAATGGTGCGATGAAAAAAGCTGAAGATATTGCACAGAAAATGACATATATTGATTTAAGTACCGATAATGAATTTATGAATAGTTATACGGCATCACTGTTTTTACCGCACACAAACTTGGACATGTTTCCATCAATAAAAATGCGCGAAACAGCCGCGAAAAAAAAGAGCGCGAAACAGACACAAAAAAACATTTAGCGTTAGCTTAGCGGTATTCGGGGGAACAAAATGGAACCTGCGATAATTGAAAAATGGCCCGGCAGAACTTATGAATTGACGATTGGTGCAACAAAAGAGGAAGGTGGCAGTCGTTCAAAAAAAGTTAAACTCGGCGGTATGTCCACACTCCCGTTTCTTTTTTTTGAGGGAACAATTCCCAATCCGCCCGCTGTTGCGATGGAGGTATGGGATGTAGAACCGACCGACTGGCCCGATGTTCTCAAAAATGAATATGGCGATGTATTAACCGACCCTGCGAAGTGGGCAAAAAAATGCGAGGAGTTCGGATGTGATTTAATATGCCTGCGACTTAAAAGCGCCGACCCCGACTTAAAAAATTCTTCCGCCGATGAAATTACAAAAACGGTAAAAAATGTTTTATCTGCGACATCTCTTCCTTTAATAATCGTCGGTTGCGGCAATAACGAGAAGGACTCATCAATTATTATGAGTATTTCCGAATCAACAAAGGGTGAAAATTGTCTTTTGGGTGTTGCAACAAAAGAGAATTATAAAACATTTACAGCGGCGGCTCTTTCGGGCGGACATTCAATAATTGCAGAAACCCCGCTTGATATAAATCTTGAAAAGCAATTAAATATTTTAATAACCGATATGGGATTTAGTTCTGACCGGATTGTAATTCATCCGTCAACAGGCGGTTTAGGATATGGGTTTGAGTACTGCTATACGATAATTGAAAGAACCCGGCTTGCTGCACTATCAGGCGACAAAATGATGTCACAGCCAATCATCAATTTCATCGGACAAGAAACATGGAAAACAAAAGAGTGCAAAGCAGATGAAACAGAAAAGCCCGAGTGGGGCGCACTTAAAGAAAGAGGTGTCCTGTGGGAAACGACAACATCTGTCGGCTATATTCAGGCGGGCAGCGATATTATTGTTGTAAATCATCCGTCTAGCGTAAAAGAGGTTAGAAATTACATTCAGAAATTGATGATAAAATAAGCGATTTCAGTATTTCACAATTCTAGAATAGTGAAATCTACTGACGGGGGCGAAGATGAAAATACTTGTTTTGAATTGCAGAATTTATTCTATTGAGTATGAAGTTTTTGAAATGCCGAAGGAGACAGAATTGTGTCGGGGCATCCTGGATTCCATCGGGTTTGACGCCGCTATTCTTACCCACATCACAGGCGACAAAACGGAAAAAATTGTCCAGCCGGTTTTGGACCATCAAAAAGGGCTTGAACTTATTATGACGACAATTTCAAATCCAAAATATGGCTGCATCAAATCAAAAGATGAAATATCCGCTATCGGGCACAGGGTTGTTCACGGTGGGTGGACATTTACTTCTTCCGTTGTGGTTGACGAAAATGTAAAGAAAGAGATTTACAAGGATTTTGAACTTGCCCCGATGCACAATCCGTATAACCTGAAAGGGATTGAAACGGCGGAAATACTTTTCCCAGGCAAAAAAAATGTCGCTGTTTTTGATACGGCATTTCATCAAACGATGCCGGAAGTTGCCTTCAGGTATGCGCTGCCCTCACGATTGTATCACGAATACAAAATCAGAAGATATGGTTTTCACGGAACTTTTCACCAATATCTTTCCGAAAGAACCGCTCAATTACTGAAAAAAGCCAAAGCGACATTGATTTCATTTTACTTGGGTGCGGGCTCCAGCGTCTGCGCAATTTCCGACGGTAAATCAATAGACACATCAATGGGTTTTACGCCGCTTGAAGGACTTGTAATGACCTCCCGTCCGGGCGATATGGATGTGGGAATTATCAATTATCTTTTAAGGAGCGGCTGGACACTGTCTGAACTTGAAAATTGCCTCAATAAAGAAAGCGGCACATATGGGATTTCAGGTATCAGCAGCGAAATGAAAGAGGTCGTGGAAAAATCAATTAAAGGGGATGGAAACGCAAAACTTGCCGTTGATATTTTTGTTTACAGAGCAAGAAAATATCTCGGTGCGTACTATTTTGTTTTGGGCGGGGAAATAGACGCTGTTTCATTTACCGGAAGAATAGGAAAAAATTCACCGCTAATCAGAGAAAAAATACTTACCGGACTTGAACAATTCGGAATAAAAATTGACCTTAAAAGAAATGAAAAAACCATCGGCGTTGAAGGTGAAATAAGTGCAACTGATTCAAAAGTGAAAATATTTGTTTTAACAAGAAACGAGAAATTACTTATTGCAAGAGAAACAATGGAACTGGTGAAAAAGTAAAAAACATTTTTGAGCAAATCCTCAACAATGAAAATTGCTCGTCGGTAAATTCACAAAAACAAATTTGAGTAAATCCTCAAAAACAGAAAACGGGAGGAGAATTATGTTTATTATCGGGGAAAAGATTAACGGGATGTTTAAGAATGTAAGCGAGGCGATTGCGACAAAAAACAAACTGATAATTCAGGAACTTGCGAAAAAACAATTAGAAGCAGGTGCTGATGCTCTGGATGTGAATGTCGGTCCCGCGTCGGCAGACCCGCTTAAAGATATGGAATGGTTAATTACGGTAATTCGCGAAGTGACCGGTATGCCCCTTGCTGTTGACACGACAAAACTGGCTGTTATGGAAAAAGGGCTTTCATTGGCGGGTCCCGGTTCGTTTTTGAATTCTACTTCCGGACAGAAAGAAAAACTTGACTTGCTCCTTCCTCTTGCAAAAAAATACAACTCAAAAGTTATCGCTTTGACAATGAATAAATCAGGCGTTCCAGCAAACGCCGAAGCGCGTCTGGAAATTGCGGCAAATATAGTCGCTGCGGCGATGGAACACGGAATTGAGACGGAAAATCTTTATATTGATGCCGTAATTCTTCCTGTGAATGTCGCCCAAGACCATGCCCGTGCTGTCTTGGAAACAATCAAACAATGCAAACTTATCTGCGATCCTCCGCCAAAAACAATTCTTGGGCTCTCAAATGTTTCGCAGGGAACGCTCAACAGACCGCTTGTTGATAAAACATTTCTTGTGATGGCATTGGCATTAGGACTTGATGCTGCAATCCTAAATCCTCTAGATAAAGAACTTATGGATTCAATGATAACCGCCGAACTTTTACTCGGCAAAAATATCTATTGCGATTCGTACCTTGACGCTTACAGGAAAAAATGACAGGTATAATTCTTGCCGGCGGAAAATCAACACGGTTCGGTTCCGACAAATCATTTATGAAGATAAACGGACAACCGTTATTAAAAAAACAGATAGCTCTATTTAAAAAAAAATTCAAGAAAATCATTATTGTCTCCGACAATTCCGGACATAAATACAGAGACACTCAAACGGTTAAAGATATCGTCCCAGGTTGCGGTCCTCTGGGCGGGATATATTCGGGGCTGGTAATGTCCTCGTCATTCTATAATTTTGTGATTGCCTGCGATATGCCTAATATAAACCTGCGTCTGTTGAAACATATGATAAAGTTAAAAAATGGTTTTGATGCGGTCATGCCGTGTCTTAAAAATGGCAGCGAACCGCTTTTTGCGATATACTCAAAAAAATGTATTCCCGTAATAGAAAAGATGATTAATGAGGATAATCTCAGAATAAAAAATTTTTTTGACAAAATTAAATTAAAAAAAATTAAAAAAGAAGAAATAGTGAAATTCGGGAAACCGGAAGTTCTATTTTTCAACATCAATACGCCGGACGATTATGAAAAACTACTATCTGCCTAAAGAAATAAAAATTTCGGAAATAATCCGGGAAACACCCGATACAAAGACATTTATCTTAAATCATAAAGTCGGGTACATTCCTGGGCAGTTTTTTATGGTCGGCATTTTGGGAGTTGGAGAATCCCCCGTTTCCATTTCAGGCACAGTTTCCGGAAAAATCACGTTAACCATAAAACGCATCGGCGTGCTGACCGGTGTAATTCACAAACTAAAAAAAGGCGATTATCTGTCTATAAGAGGACCTTTTGGTAATGGATTTCCCATTGCTTCGCTAAAGCGAAGAAATGTTTTGATAATTGCAGGCGGATTGGGAATTGCGCCCTTGAGACCCGTCGTAAATTACATACTTGACAACAGAGGCGTCTTCAAAAATGTTTCCATACTTTACGGAGCAAGGACGCCGGAAGATCTTCTGTTCAAGAAAGACATTAAATTATGGGAAAAAAGGGATGATGTAAGTTTTTTGCTCACCGTTGATACCGGCGGTTCTGATTGGAAAGGAA
>PEVQ01000133.1 GCA_002780205.1 Elusimicrobia bacterium CG06_land_8_20_14_3_00_38_11 | reverse complement strand
CGCCGACGGGATGTCCATAAGTATCATTAATTTTTTTGAAGTGGTCAATGTCAATCATCAAAAGCGAGAAAAATGTATTGTATCTTTTGGAAAGAAGGAAATTCTCATTCACGCGCTGTAAAAAAGATCTTCTCAAATAAAGTCCGGTAAGTCCGTCAAGCCGAGACCGTTCTAAAACAAGTTTGTAGAGATTCGCCCTCTTCAATGCAAGCGCCGTTTGTGCCGCAATAATTTTGCATTCATCGGCAAAATGGGCGGAGTCATCTTTTTTCACCAAGCCACACTCAAGTATACCAAGCATCTCTTTTTTAAGAATTATCGGTATTTCAAATTTTTGGAAATTTTGGTCGTCTATCTGTCTCTCCCTCGTTTTCACACCTGCCGGATATATTTCAAATAGTTTGAGCGTCGGTCTTACGAGCATCACGGCAGCTTTTATCTCTTTGATAAGTTTTTCCTGTTCAATTTGTTTGACAAGAATCCGTGAGATTGAATAAAGCATTTCATATGTGGAGATTTCTTCGGAAAGTAGAATGATTTTTGTTTTGAGCGAATCACTTTCTTTTTCCAGTTCTTCAATTTCTGCTGTTAGTCCGGTTTTTACTATGGAATGATTTTTTAAGATGCGCCTAAAATTTCTTTCGTAGATATATCTTAAATCACACAAAAAAAGAAGAAACAAAAAACCTGAAATTAGATAGATATAAGGGCAATTGCTTGACAGTAAAAGCCCGCTCATACCGACTAAAATCGCTGCAATAATATAGCCGGTTTTCATTTTTTTGAGTAACAAAAGAGGAATGGGCGACAGCCACAATAACAAATCAAACGACACGGTTCCTCCCTTCATTTTTTGCACGATACAGATTTTCGTCAACCCTTTTTATGAAATCATCTGCTGACTGCCCTTTTTGGTATGACAACACGCCGAAACTTGCAGTGGCGTTTAGAATTTTATTTTCAAAAACAATTTTTGCATTTTCAATGTGAACCCTCATTCTTTGGGCGATTATTCTCGCTTCGTCTAATTTTGTATGCGGCAGAATGACTACAAATTCTTCACCGCCGTATCTCGCGCATATATCCGTTTCCCTCGTATTTTTTCTCATCGCCTCAACAACGGTCAAAATTACACTATCTCCCGCATCATGACCGTAAGTGTCATTTGTCGTCTTAAAACGGTCAATGTCAAGCATCATCAGTGAAAGCGGAACTGACAGGCGGTTTGCTATTGAGACATATTCCGTAAGCCGTTCCTTAAAATACAAATGGGTATAAAGCCCTGTAAGCCCGTCGGTAATCGCCAGTTCTTCCGTTTTTCTGAAAAGTTCGCTGTTTTTAAGACATACCGTTCCGATATCGGTTAAAACTGTAAGCAATCTTAAATCATAATCGGTAAAACTTTGTTCTTTTTCGGATGTTAACTGTATAGCATTGCCTTCAATACCGAGAGGAGCAATCACGCAACTTCTGTAACGGAAATTGTAATTCCTGTGAATCATATTTCTTGTATCGTCAATTAAAATCGGAATATTATTTTTTATTGATTCAACGACAAGCGGGTCGGTAGTTCCATTCATAATAATATTAACGGTTCCGTGCGGTATCAATTTGCGGGAATAATCGGAGAGTTTAGTAATTAGAGCCTCTTTATCAATTGCTGAACTCAACTCGCCAATAATAGATGTTAACGATTTGTAATTTTCAAGTCGCTCGGATAAATTGCGTTCTCTTTTTATGAGGTCTGAACGGTTTTCGGATGATTTATTCGCTGCGAGTTCAAGATTTTCTTTTTCCTCTTTTATTCGTACTTTTTTTTCCGTATCGGTCTGCGAAAAATTTTCAAATATAAAAAACAAAGAAAGAATATATAGCATCTCCAGGAAAACAAGAATTTTTTCGCCGGCAAAATTCAGCCCGATAAAACTGATAAATAAAAAAAAGAAAAGAAATATTCCTGCAATCATTTTATCCGAAAAAAAATATATTATAAATAAAAAGAAAGCAAATGTCGGCATTACGAATTTTATGTCATATCGTCCGGTTGCCATTAGATATATGAAATACAATGAAAAAAAACCGATAGTGCCCGGCAGAAAAATTTTAGAAAAAAAATATCTGGTTTCTTCGGAAAAATTCATATGTTTTGTAGTGTCAACTTTTACCGTGTCTCTTTTACGAGTTTTTCTTCAATCAACTTGAGCCTCCTCAATGACTGCTTATGCTGAGGGTCATATTTCAGGATTTTTCAAACTCTACTTTTGCATCCCAGTATTTTTTATTTTGGAAAAGTTCTACGCCTCGTTGCCAGTGAATCCGCATCTTTTTCTTTTTGTTTTTTTCTTCAATTCGCTTTTTTGCCGCTTTAATTCTAATCAGAGATGGTTTATGGTTCTGGTCCAGTTTTAGAATTTCTTCAAACTCTTTAATTGCTTTTTCGTCCTCGCTGCGTTGCAGATGCCAGATTGCTTTGTTGTAATGCGCTCGCATAATTTCTTTTACATCAATTTTTGGTATTTCCGGAATTTGCGGTTTTTCTTCCGGGATTTCCGGTTTTATTTCCGCCGGTTCTATTTTTTCTTCTTCGGTAGGGCGAATAAATTCGTCCCTGCTTATTAATGGCGGGATTTCAAACGAGAGCGCCATTCCGTACGAACCGTTATTATCTTTCATTTCAAGAGGCAGGTTAAAAACATAGTCAATTTTATAAAAACCGCCGAGCGATTTGAAATCATAACTGAAGCCGAGCGATGCTTCATTTCTATTTATTCCTGATTTTAATGTCAGCGTATTAAAAAACGGCATTGTCTGAACGCCGAAATGGAAATTGTTGCTCGGATATGAGTCCTTCTGCGAATATGCGGATGATAATTTAAGCCCGTTATCCAATCGGTATGCCAAGCCCAGAAACATCGTTTTTTCCGGTTTGTTTTCATAAAGGAGTCCTAAATCGGAAGACATTGCGTTGAGGAGTGAAATGCCGAAATCCAAATTTTTTACTGGTGAATACCTAATACCGAAATCAAACGCAAAACCCATTGATTGGTCGCCGTATTTTTCAAAGAAATCATTTGTATATTCATCCGGAATATATGTAAGCGTAAGATATTTCAACGCAAAACCATATGAAAATTCTTCCTCTTTTTCTTTCAAAAAAATTTCTTCAAGGGTGCTGGCATAACAGAAAGAGTATGTGTTTTCGGAATAAAGTCCCGTGCCTTCAAGTTCGGTGTAATAAAACCCGAACCCGCCGATATTTTTCGGCAGCGGAAAGCCGACCGCAAAATCCCCTTTTGAGACATCAACGCTGTAATACCCCGGAATATCAATTTCTGGCTTTGAAGTTCCGAGATACAATTTCTGATATTCAAATTGAAATTCAGTGCCTTTGACATAAGCAAGTCCTGCCGGATTGAGAAACATTGACGAAACATCGCTTAACGCTGCGACACCGGAGTTTGCGAGCGCCGAATTTTTTATCCCGTATATTGTATCAAAAGAAGCATAGAGACAGTGAGTAAGCGAGTAAGCGAGTAAGCGAGTAAGTAAAACCCACTTAACCACTTTCAGCAAACAGTAATTTTTTCTATCCATAATTTTACTCTAATTCTCTGTCGTATAAACTAATTCTCTAATTCTCTGCCCTTATTTTACCACCGTGCACATTCCTGAAATCTTTCCGTCGTCATAACTCAACTGATAGATATAAAGTCCGCCAGTGACAATAGTGCCGTTTTCGTCTTTGCCATCCCAAAAATTGAGTCCCTCAATTTTTCTAATTTTAGAACCTTTAAGATTAAAAATTTCGATTTTTTTTGGTTGTGAAACGGATTGAAATTCAACCACTTCGCCGCTGTCGGGAACGAATTTCGGTCGGACCACTTTTTGTAGCGCACACTTAAGTGTGCGGCTACCGTCGGGTTGGGTATAAAAAACTGCAAATTTTGACAGATGACCTGTTTTTGCTTTAACAAAATTATTCTGTGCATCAACCGTGCTATTTTTAAGTTCAAGCCATTCCTTGCCCGTCCAGAGATACGGTTTTAATGTGTCCTCGGGAAAATCAGGATTTAAGTCGTCATCAAAATATTTCAGATACATATCCGGTTCTTTTGTGAATGAGACGGATACCTTTTCACCGCCAGATGAAAGCCCGTAAAACTCATACACGCACACGGGATATACATCTGAAAAATTTGACAGTGTCGGATATGTAACCGCATCCGAAATAGGTTTTGCTTCGGCATATATCTCAATTTTCCTGTCAAGTGCAAAAGGCGGAATTATGATTTTTGTAACAGATGCGGTGGAAATATCCGGTAGCGATAACTCCAAGCCATCCTCAACGGAATATATTCCCGAATTTGTTGAGATAATAACTATAGTTGAAGATGCTATGTTGACATCACCATTTTTATTTTTTGCCCGGAAATAGTAATCAGCGCCGGCGGCGGAAATACTTGTT
>PEVQ01000195.1 GCA_002780205.1 Elusimicrobia bacterium CG06_land_8_20_14_3_00_38_11 | reverse complement strand
GCATTTTTACCTATTTGATATAAAGGCATATTTTTTTCAGACATAAGTTTTTTTATAAATGATTTTTTCTGAATATGTGCTCTTACAGAAGTATCCATATCATCAGCAATCTCTTTGAGAAGTTTATCAACATTTCCATACCCTGCGCGATATGCCGCCTGCGGAAGATTAACCGTTACATTCTGAAAACCACAGAAACGCATTGACTCAGGATGTTCAATCATATAATTGTCGGTTATCTGTGTTCTGAGACGGCAACAGGCGGAAAGCGTAACCTCATCTCTATCAAAAACAAAATAAGGACTTCCATTCTCGGATGCAGCAATACAGGCATATTCAAATATCTTTCTCTGTTCAGGGTCTGAAAATGTTTCATCGGTTATATGGAGGTCGCATTTTGGAAATGCGAACGGATGTCCATATTTATCCCCTCTCCGCCAGACATCAAGAAGTGCCATTGCAAAAAGTTGCGCTGTTTTTTCATAGTCAGAATAAGTTCTGCCTGTGTATTCACCTTTAGGACCAATTGCCTGAACATTTTTCAAATATGAAGGTACTCCAGTGTGGATATTGGCATCCAAAAAAAGTGTTTGTCCACCACGGGAAAATGCCGATTGTGAAAGTGAAAATATAAGATACTGTGCTTCCTGGAGCATTTCATCATATGAAAACCCGGTAAGATACGGTGCATAAAAAATATTCAGATACCCGATACCCAATGCGCCCGCATAATACGCCTGCATTGAAGCGAGAAATGTATTGAGATGCCCGGTAAGTGTCCTTGCATGTTTTGCAGGAGAAGAAATTACATCAAGGTTCTCTAATTTAAGACCGTACTTTTTGAGATATTCCAGAGAATGACTTGAGCAATAAACCCTTGTGGGATAGCCAAGGTCATGTATGTGAATACGACCTTCAAGATGTGCCTCTGCAACATCACCTGAAAAGATATTATTTAGTGCATATTGTTTAAGTATTATTTCCGCGATTGACAGATTTATTGCTTCTGGATTGTGCGCTGAGACATTTGAGTTTTCCTTCCCTTTTGACAGAATAAATTGCTCCAAATTATATTTTGGAATACCCAGCGTTGTCTGTTTTTTTATTCTTGAAGAATAACCGAGCGTCAAAAGTTCATTGTCAACAAGTGCTCTCAAAAGTGATGTTGTCACTTTATTAATGCCGGATAGTATAATCTTTTTTTCAATATTTGTGGCAATTTTCCGTGCATCTGTATGCGGAATTTTTGTTTCTTTTACAAGGGCATCAACGATTTTCGTTTTGTCCCAGTTGGATGTTTCTTCCTCTATTTCTGCCTGTACTAAAAGTGATAAATCCGTTGTATCTATTTTTTGCTTTGTTTTGGCAACTTTCAGACGCTTTCGTATCTCTTCCTTTTTGATTCGTCTTTTTTGATATGCATGAAATGTTTGCTCAAATTTTTCTTCAATAAGAACCTTTTCAATAGCATCGTTTATCACCTGTGTTGTAATTGTTTCTCCGGGGAGGAAATTTGTTTTTAAGAATTTTACAACGCATCTTACAGTTTTTCTTAGTTCTTCTTTACTTTCACACCCTCCTTCTTTGCTTGCCCTCATAAGTGCTGTAAAAATTTTTTGCTCATTAACAGATTCAAAAGTGTTGTCACTCTTTTTTACATAACTAAAATACTTTTGCATAACAAATTTCCTCCATTTTTTTCATATCTTGTTCTGAATATGGTTTGATATGTATATAATTTTCATCAAGTGTATTATGCGGAACGAATTTCTGCATCCGATATTTTTTTCCTTTGACCATTTCAGCAATTTTCAGTATATCATCTTCATCTACAATTCCCGGAACAACGGTGGTTCTAAAAAAACAATCAATAGAAGAACTTAAAAGAATTTCTACTGTTTTTTTTATTGCGGTCAAATCCACATTTATACCGCAGGCATTGTTGTATTTTTCTTCCGTTAAAGATGATTTTATATCCATTGCTACAGAATCAACAAGTTTATTGTCAATAAGTTCTTTGATAACAGTCGGATTTGAACCATTCGTGTCTAACTTTACAAGGAAACCATTGTTCTTGATTTCTGAAATAATTTTTCCCAAATCTCTGTTAATTGTCGGTTCGCCACCTGTTATCACAAATCCATCAATCCAGTTTTTTTTATTTTCAAATTTTGCAAGTATTTCCTGTATTGGGATACTATTTTTAATTATGCCTAAAGCAAGTTCTTTATTCTGACACCAAGGGCACCGGAAATTGCAGCCGGATAAAAACAATAGACATGCAATTTTACCTTCCCAATCTAAAAGTGATGTTTCAAGATAATCAGCAATAAACATTTTTTAGAACGCAGGTAACGCAGATTTTGTCATGCCGGCAGATAAACCTTTTACCTTCTACCTGCCTTTTATCTGTCTCCTATAATATTTTTTAGTTCTTCAAGAGAAAGAAGATTTTTCCATCGCTTGATTTCACAGCCGTTTTTCTCAAGAACAATTGTAGGAATATCAAAAGCAATATAAATTGCTGCTTCTGTTAAGCCGTCAAGCGTATTTAAGTCGTAATAAATAACTGTCGGTTTGTTTTCAATTTTAGTCAGATACTGATGTAATTTCTCAATTGCTTTTTTGCAAATATCGCAGTCATTTTTACCGAAAATTTTGATTCTTATATCAGATAATTTTTCTGATTTTATCCCAATTTTATCGGAACATATTTGCCTAGATGTAATAAAATCAATTTTTTCTTGCGGCAATAAACATTTGCCGGATTCACAATTTTCATTATTCATTTTACTTCCTCCAATTAAAAATCCGAACGACTACAATAAAGAATCGTTCGGGTAGATTATACCTGAATATAAAATATTCTTTTATCGTAGTCATCTTATTTACGGTAAGATGGTAGATACTTTCGGACCCTATTACCGAAATTATACGGTTATTGATAATTTTTCTACCCAACTTTAGTTGGGGTTGCTGGACTTAAGTCCAGCATAACCGACGCTAAAGCGTCGTAGAATTTAATCTATTTTCTTCTTTTCAATTTTCGCAGTTCTTTTAAGAATGTATTTATGCTATCAAATTTTCTGTAAATTGATGCAAACCTTACATATGCAACTTCGTCTATTTTTTTGAGGCGATTTAATACCATCTCCCCAACTGTTTTAGAGGGGACCTCCATTATATAATCGTGGAGTTCCATTTCTATTTCACTGATAATTCTTTCTGTTGTGTCTTCTGGAACTGGCCTTTTGAGACACGCCATCCTAATGCCTTTTCTCAATTTCTCTAAATCAAAAAGTTCTCGTTTGCCATCGCTTTTAATTACAGTAAGCGGAGGGATTTCTACCCTTTCATATGTTGTGAACCTTTTTTTACAACGAGAACACTCCCTCCTTCTTTTTATTATTGAACTGTCTTCAACATGGCGGGTATCACTGACCCTACATTTATTCGCCCCACAAAAAGGACACCGCATAATTACAACCTATGCTATAATTTTACATCTACTATACTAAATAGAGGATTGCAGATACAACTTTTGCTATTTGATACATTATAACATACTACATATAGTTTGTCAAGTGTTTTTTTTATTTTTTTTATTTTTTTCAAGAAAGGTAGGGAGGCGCCTATTTTTTTTCATAATGACTGCGATGCTGTCATCTGTGTTAATCTGTGTTAAACAGTGCAGGCGGTCCGATAACCTTTTTGTCACCCTGAACCCTTCGTTTCGACTCAGGGTCAGAATGACAATTATCGGACAGCCTCTGTAGTTTCTTATCTTGTTCTTAAAAGTTCATATACTTTTACTGGTTTTGTCTTTCCTTTAATTTCAGTTTCAAATGGTTGTGAGGTAACCACTTCATTTTTCACATATTGATAAACATTTTCGCCAATAAGGATCTGTTCTGGATGCGCTATTTGTTGCAGACGGAAAGCAACATTTACAGTATCACCTACAACACTGTAATCGGTTCTTTTTTCAGAGCCGATATTTCCAGCAACCACCTCACCGGTATTAACTGCAATACCCGAATAAAGTATCGGTTTGTTTTTCTTCTGCCGTGTTTGGTTCAACTTCTTAATCTCATCCCGAATTTTCACGGCGCATTTACACGCTCTCAAAAAATGGTCGGGTTGGTCTAACGGCGCACCAAATATAGCCATCACACAATCGCCAATAAATTTATCAAGTGTGCCTTCATATTCAAAAACAACATCAATTATCCTGTCAAAATACTGATTCAATGTTTCAAGCACTTCTTCGGGCTGTAATAATTCAGCATATTTTGTGAACCCGCGCATATCCACAAAAAGCACAGAAACGGTTCTCCTCTCGCCTTTAAGATGAATCACATCTGGATTTTCTAGTATCTTTTCAACAACTGACTTTGCAACATAGCGTTTGAAGGTTGATTTTATAAACTCTTTCTCTTTTAGCCCTTTCACCATCTCGTTAAATGCATCTCCAAGTTGACCTATCTC
>PEVQ01000057.1 GCA_002780205.1 Elusimicrobia bacterium CG06_land_8_20_14_3_00_38_11 | reverse complement strand
AATGTCAATTTTGTACAATTGTACAAATTTCACTAATCGTAAAACAGTCCCAAATACAAACGGATTTTTTCTTGAGCATATCTCTATCGTCTCAAAACCATTTTCTTTTGCGATTTGTAACGGCAAACCGTTTTTAACTCCTGCAAAAAATATTTTATGACCGTTTCGTAAAAGTCCATTAGATGCTTCCATCACATAACTAGTTATTCCGCTGTTCCATGGGATGTCAATTATATTAAGAATTTTCATATTGCTTTTTTACGGCGTCAAAAACCTCGCTGACCGTTATTTTATTCATACAATTAAAATGTTTTTCGGGGCATTTGTTCGGACCGTGCGGGGAACAGGGTCTGCAAGGAACATTTTTTTCTATAACAATCGCTTTTTTGGAATATGGAAAAAATCCGAATTGTTTTATGGTAGGGCCAAAAATTGCAACAACAGGAATATTCATCGCGGCAGCTATATGCATAGGACCAGAATCATTGGTAACAAAAACCTTACACATTTGTGTAAGTACTGAAAGTTGCTTTAATGTCGTTTTCCCGGCGAAATTGATTGCTTTTTGTTCCATATTTTTTTCAACATTTTTTGCTATATCAATATCATCAGGCCCGCCAAAAATCAAAATTTCAGCGCCAAATTCAGTAATAATTTTATCTGCAAGTTGCGCATATTTTTCTGCAGGCCATCTTTTTGTTGCCCATATACTTCCGGGATTTATTCCAAAAATAATTTTATTTTTCGGCAAAACATCATCGGCAAATTTTTTGCCTTCTTCATCTATGTAGATTTCTGTTTTTTCTTCTTTTACCTCAATGCCAAAATGTTTAAGCAAATCAAGGTATCTTTCAAGTTGATGTTTATTTTTGTCAAAAAAAACTTTGTTAGTAAAAAAAAATCTTCCGGCACTGTTTGAAAAACCTATTCTTTCCGGAATAGCAGCAAGATACGAAATCAAACCCGACTTAAAGGAAGGATGCGGAATTATAGCAACATCAAACTTTTTTTCTTTTAGTTTTTTTATGAATTTAATCAGCGAGAAAAAACCTTTTTCTGAATTCTTTTTATCGAAAACGATAATTTCGTCTATAGACGGATGTCCTTCGAGTATATTTTTTGTTGACGGAATACAGACCACGCTTATTTGCGCTTTCAGATATTTTTTTGCCGCCTGAATCAGAGGAATAGTCAAAACCACATCTCCCAAAAAGGCCGTCTGAATTATCAAAATTTTCATATTAGCGAATCCGCCAAAACAGTTATCTCATCAATTGCTTTTTTTAACTCAAAACATTTTTTTTCCACATCATCATTTTCAAAAACATAAACAGGTCTACCGTGGCAAACTGCAATTTTATTGAATGGATATGGAATATGAAATTCATCCCAGTGCCGAATAATATATTTTCTTTTCGCAGAACTTGCCAAAGGAATTATAGGCAGTCCTGTTTTTTGTGCCGCAAGAATTACGCCTGGCTGGACTTTTCTTAAAGGTCCACGCGGACCGTCGGGAGTAAAAGCGAGCGAAAAACCTTCTCTGCCTTTTTTTATTATTCCCACAAGGGCTTTTGCACCGCCTCTTGAACTTGAACCTCTAACTGTTTGAAGACCTAATTTATACGCGATTCCGGCGATATAGCCACCGTCTTTTGATTGACTCACAAGTATATATATATTTTTTTTTCTGTGTGTCCAAACAAGCGGAATCTGTCTGCCATGCCAAAAAGCATAAATTACCGGCTTTTTTTCTTCCGAAAGTTCCTCGTATTCCGCTGAATTTTTAACAACAACTTTTGAAGTTCTACCGACCAACCAAATATAAAGATACCCAATCAAAACCAGAACTTTATCCAGAAAATTCATTTCTTTTTCTTTAATAACCAGCCGACAGCGAAAAATTTTGTATTTGCAGGAGATAAAATGCCTGACTCAAATTTTATTCCTATCTTGGAGAAATCCATTTTTGATAAATTTTTTTGGTTTTCAAAGACAACTGCTGGTTCAACCGCTATCGGTTCTAAAAGTTCACAGCGTTCTTCTTCAGCTTCTTTCTGTATAAGTTTTAATACAAAATTTTTTGCGGCTTCAAGTCCGTCCTTAAGTGAGGTATCAAGAATTTCATTTTTGTAAAGTGTTTCAACTTCTTTACCGAGTGTAACGGCAAAAAGCGTTGCAGCGATGGATTTCCCGGAATCAATTTTTTCCCCAAATACTGCAGGATTAAATGTCTCGTAGACGGTGGCAGGTTTTATATTGTTCTGAATTTCTTTTATTTTTTCCGATAATTCATTCTCGTTATCTACGACCATTTTTTTCTTTTTTAAATCCCGAAAAATATACCCTTGCCTCAATGCAATTTTGAAGTTTTTTATCATTTTCATAGTTATTTTATTATATCAGAAAAAGGTTGGTTTTTCAAGAAAAAATTAGAGACGAACAATATCCGTATTGTGGTATAAGGAAAGAAACATCAGAAAATACTCGCGTAGATGTCTCGTCAGAAGAAAATTATTTTTTACATGTTCGTGACCGTTAAGTCCGAGTTGTTTTGCATATTCCGGCGAGTTAAGTAGTTGTTTTAGCCAGTAGGCAGTTCCTTCAACGGTATGTGTTAAAATTCCAGAGTATTTATGAGTAATCTGAAGTGGGATGCCGCCGACGGCACCTGCAATAACCGGTTTTTTCTTCCACAGTGCCTCCGAAACGGTGAGGCCAAAACCCTCTCTTAATGATTTTTGCAGAATTATGTCGGAGCCCCTCTGAAGAGCATTTATCTCTATATCATTATGAGACCGTTCAATAATGAGAAGATGTATATCCGGGTCATCGGCGGCTCTTTCTTTTGCGGCAGTGAACACCTTATCATGTTCAGGGTCGTCGGTTGCAGTATTTCCGGCAAGTATCAACTGACAATTGACATATTTTCTCACCATCTTAAAAGCATCTATTACTCCAACCGGGTCTTTCAAAAAATCATACCTGGAAATTTGAGTTATAATCGGTTTGTTTCTTTCAATCTTATATTTTTCAAAAACTGAATCAATAACTTCTTCGGGCAGGTCCTTGTTTTTATCGCTTAACGGGTCAATTGACGGTGATATCAGCACCTGTCTTATTGAAAGTTGTTTCGCAAAAGCAGGTACGGAAAAGACAGCGATATCATACATTTCAACAAATTTTTTAAGAAACTGCCAGACATTTTCTTGCGGTTGCGAAACATCAATATGACACCGCCAAATCCATTTTTTGTCAAAATCTTTTTTCCTTGTAATAAGACCGATTGGCTGGGGGTCGTGAATAAAAATTACATCGCCGTAAAAATTTATCGCTTTTGCATTTTCATTTTCAACTTGAAGAAAAAAATTAAATTCATCATCGCTTATTTCAATTGAAATACCATGCAAAGCATTATGAAACTTTTTAGTTATATTAAAAAATTTCTCTCCGCCTTTGAGTAAATCCCATCGCGTATCCACTCCCAATTCGCTCATCAGCGGAACCATCCTGTTTAATATTTCGGCAACGCCTCCGCCGACAGAAGTAGAATTGATATGTTGAACAACCTTGCCTTTAAGTTTTTCACCGAGAATTTTAAGCTCCTCAATGGTATCATCTCCGACTATCGGAATATAATCATTTATTTTGGGCATTCAGTCGTTTCTCCGCCAGATATATTATTTTCTGTCTGAGTGATTCAAGTGTTTGGGTATATGGATCGAGTCGGGAAATTTTTTTTGCGAGTTCTGCCTCGTTCAGTTCGTTCCCCAGCCAGTTAGAAAAATCATTGTTTCCTTTTTCAAGCCGCAGGCGGGCTTCAAAAATATGAAAATATATGGAATGTATGGAAATCTTTTTTACCGCATCTAAAAACTCCGCTAAATTATTTGCAACATATTGCGTCGGGATAACAAATGTAACAGATTTCATAAAATGAAATTCTGATGAGGCAGGTGCTTCCCTAATGCCATGCTTCGTCTTTAAGTATCCTTCAATTATTGAAATAAATTTTTCTCGCAAATCGTGAATTTTTTTGAATTGTATTATATCAACTGCTGCGAGTTGCTCTCCAATCTTTTCTTCTTGTAAAATGTTGCTGACCCAATAGGCGAAATCGTTTGGCGGTTCTGGTGATAAAAAATGGTGTTGCTGGAGAAAGCGATGCGTATGATAGTAAATTGACGAACCCGGAACCGCTTTTATCCCTTCAAGCAGTTCAGAAATGTTTTTCGCTTTTCTGCCCAGCAGTTCCGTAAGATTTAAGCGGGTATAAAAATGAAAAGGATTAGGCATAAAGTCAGTGATTGTAGTCGCAGGATTTATCCTGCGATTAAGTGATTACTAACAAGAGCGGAATATACTTTACATGGAAGATGGTGTCATGCTGAACTTGATTCAGCATCTATAGACCCTGAAACGAGTTCAGGGTGACAGACGAAGTACTTTACGGATGTAAAGTATTTTATGCTCCCCTTAGTAAGTAAATTCAGAAACCTGTTTATTTCCGATTGATTTTTCAGATAATATTTTGCTTTTGATTTTTTTGATTTTCCTATTCTTACAGTAATTCCATTTTCTAACACTTTGAATACATCTTCGTCAGTTGCGTCATCGCCGATAAAGACAGGGACGACTTCGGACTTCGGACTTTGGACTTTGGACATTACAAATCTTACCGCTTTGCCTTTGTGCCAGTTTATATTCGGTCTTATTTCCCAGACCTTTTTGCCTTTTGTTAGAGAGACACGCGAATTATTACAAATAACGGCACGAATTATCGCAAATAATTTTAACAAATTTTTTTTATTAACTAACCGCCAGTGAACGCTCAAAGTTAAACCTTTATCCTCTAAAAAAGCACCGTCAATTTTCTTTATCTCTTTTGCAAGTTTATCTTTTATACGGCGAATTTCATTTTTAGTCCGATGGTCCGTGTTCTGAATTATTTTCTTTCCTTTTATTTCTATCTCAAAACCGTGATTGCCCGAATAAATAATGTTTTTAATTCCGATAAAATTTTTAATTTCACTAAGCGGACGGCCCGAAATAATAGCAACTTTATTTGCCTTGGAAATTTTTCTTAATATATCTTTTATTCTGGAATCCAATTTTGCAAGTTCCGGTTTTTTAACGATCGGCGTAAGTGTTCCGTCGTAATCAAAGAAAAAAAACCTCTTTTTTCCAACTAATTTTTCGCTGATTTTTTTCCATTCGGTAAAAAAGTATTTCATTTTTTAAGAATATGTACTATTTTATAAAAAACCCAAAATATAACGCCGACAAGTGTGTTTTTTCTCGGTTTAAGTAGCGGAGATTCTACATCTTTTATTTCTTTGTTAATACTTGTCCTGAAACTTGAACTTTTTGAAATACCTAAAATCTGACTTGGATAAACCGACCTGTACCCGACAATTGTAAACGCCACGATTGAACACACGGAAGCATAAACACCTATTTTTGCTCCAAACAATTCAATCGCCATTACAGAGGAAGCAATTGGAGTATTTGTGCAGGCGGCAAGAAGCGCAATCATTCCGATAGCAGAAAATGTTCCTATATCAAAACCAAATATCCTTGCAAATAAATTTCCGCTCGCAGCACCTGCAAAAAATATCGGAGTAACAATTCCTCCGCTGCCGCCGCAGGAAAGCGTTATTGCCGTCAGAATTGTTTTCCATAAAAAAGCAAACGGCGGCAGTTTTTCGCCGTTTATTGCACCTGCAATTGTATCAAGTCCCAGCCCCAAATACTGTTTGGAAGTAACCAAAGCAATGAAAACAACGAGCAAACTTCCTAAAATTGCACCTTTTACAAACGGAATTTTTCTAAACACTGAATGCATTAATTTCAGCGTTTCTATAAACATAAAAGCAACCAATCCGATAAGAATTGCAAAAAATATTACTTTAAGTAAAAAAAATTCGGTAAATTTTGGTACGATATTAATCGGATGTTTAAAGTATGTTATTCCAAAAAGCGAGCAGGTATGATAACCGATAACGCCTGCAATAAATGAAGGATACAGCACCTCATACATAATCTGACCGATGAATAAGACCTCAACACCGAAAAGTGCGCCGGCGATGGGTGTTCCGAATACGGACGCAAAACCGGCGCTTATTCCGCAAATTACAAGTTTTTTTCTATCCGTCGGATGAAATTTAAGAAGTTGGGCAAAAAATGATGCTATTCCCCCTCCGATTTGAGCGCAGGGACCTTCTTTACCGACGGAACCGCCGAAAGCGGTTGTTATAATAGATGTAAAAAGTTTTACGGGAATAACTTTTATCGGGATATCTCCGCTTTTTTTATGAACTGCTTCTATAACTTTTTCCGTGCCGTGCCCTTCCGCATCAGGAGATATTTTTTTTACTATTATAGCACTTAAAAGAATCATCGGTGGCAACAAAAGATAATAATAATTAAACCCTGTTACAAAGTTTGTGGTAAGTCCTAAAAGATATAAAAAAACACCCGTGGATACGCCGACTGCCGAACCTACTATCACGGCAAAAAATGTCCATTTTAGAATACTTGCTATAAGCACG
>PEVQ01000116.1:519-4819 GCA_002780205.1 Elusimicrobia bacterium CG06_land_8_20_14_3_00_38_11 | reverse complement strand
TTATTTTTACGGCTCTAGCCGGGATGATTGTTTCATGGATTGATAGAAAGGTTACTGCAAGGGTTCAGTGGCGGCAGGGTCCTCCGTTTCTCCAGCCGCTATATGATTTTGTAAAACTTCTCGGTAAAGAAACAATTGTTCCATTATCAGCGAACTCATTAGTTTTTCTTTTAGCACCGCTTTTAGCAATTGCGGCAACTACCGTAGCATCTTTAATTTTATGGAAGGCAATAATTAACCCACAATCGCTTTTTGTCGGCGATTTAATCGTTGTGATTTATCTTTTAGCACTTACACCAATCGCTGTAATTCTGGGTGCATCTAGTTCCGGCAATCCGATTGCATCACTTGCTGCAAGCCGTGAAATGAAACTTTATCTTTCTTACGAACTTCCGTTTATTTTTTCTATTCTTGTGCCTGTAGTAAAATTACAAACGATAAAATTAGGTGAAATAATTACATCGCAACAGTTATCCGGTGTTGTTTTTAATTCGTTTTCCGGTGCGGTTGCATTTATTGTTTTTCTTTTAACAATTCAGGCAAAATTAGGGCTTGTGCCTTTTGACATGGCCGAGGCGGAGACGGAAATTGCCGGCGGGGTATTTATAGAATATTCAGGCGTTCCGCTTGCAATTCACAAGTTAAATCGTATAATGCTTCTGTTTGTAATTCCGGTTTTTGCAGCAGTGCTGTTTTTTGGAGGGAAACTTTGGAGTATTATTGCAGTTCTTGTTTTGATAATTTTAATAAGAAATACAAATCCAAGAGTAAGAATTGACCAGGCAGTAAAATTTTTCTGGAGAAGTTGTCTAATTTTTTCTGTTTTTGCGATAGTATTAGCGTTAATAGGATACTGAAAATGCCGGCATCATTAAAAATAAAAGCGTTAACAAAATCAATCTGGGTTTTTCATCTAGCTTGCAGTCCGTGTAATAACTGCGATATAGAGATATTGGATGTTTTAACACCTCGTTATGATGTTGAAAGATTTGGTATTCAACTTGTTGGTTCTGTTCGTCATGCGGATGCACTTTTAGTTACCGGTATGGTGGGCAGAAAAGTTGTAGATAGAGTAAAACGGATTTATGAGCAAGCCCCCAAACCTTGTGTGGTTATCGCTGTTGGTGGTTGTGCCTGTTCAGAGGGAATATTCAGAGATTCTTACAATGCCTGCGGACCTTTGGATAAAATTATTCCGGTTAATGCGTATATTCCTGGCTGTCCGCCTAAACCGGAAGCAATAATAATGAGTGTCGTCAAGTTAATAAAGGCGTTAAAAGGTGAGAAGTGAAAAGGTGAAAAAGTGAACGAGAATACGATTAATCTGATAAAAGAAAAACTCGGCAGCAAAATTAAAAAATTTGTAGAATATAATCCAAAAAGATTTTACATTGATATTTTACCGTCGGATGTCGTTTCTGCCGCCAAGATTCTTTTCGTTGAACTTCAATTAAGATTTATTATTGCGACAGGTATTGACAGACCTGACGGTCTTGAAATACTCTATCATTTTTCAGACGATAAATCCGGGAGCGTTATTTCCGTCCGCGTTTTGATTGCCGATAAAGAAAAGCCGGAAATTGAAACAATATCAAAAATTGTAAAAGGTGCCGAGTGGATTGAAAGGGAGATGTGGGAACTTTTGGGAATAAACTTCAGAGGGCATCCGAATCTTAAACATCTTTTATTGAGAGATGACTGGCCGGAAAAAAATTATCCGTTGAGACAGGGACAGGGAGAAGGCAGAAAAAATGTCTGATAAAAAAAGAACTATAATTCCTATCGGCCCGTATCATCCTTTGCAGGAAGAAGCGGAGTTTTTCAAACTTTATGTTGAAGGCGAAAAAGTTGTGGATATGGATATAGAACTCGGCTACAACCACCGTGGGATTGAAAAACTTTCAGAATCATTACACTGGGACCAGTCAACATTTTTGGTTGAAAGAATCTGCGGAATCTGTTCAACCAGCCACCCTTTTGCTTATGTCAATGCAGTTGAAGATTTAGCGGGAATTGAAATTCCAATTCGTGCAAAATATATCCGTTCAATTATCGGCGAACTTGAACGGATTCAATCGCATATGCTCTGGCTTGGTTTAGCCGGACATTTTCTCGGTTACAATACCGTCTGGATGTGGAGTTGGAAATACCGTGAATTAGTGAACGATATGTTTGAGTTTATCACGGGAAACAGAATGCATTATGCGATGATGAAGATTGGTGGTGTCCGCCGGGATATTGAGAAAAAAGATATTCCTCAGGTTGAAAAGATGTGCAATGATTTAATACCTGCGCTTGATTTATTCAAAGGTGCGGTGATGGATGACCCTGTGATTCACGCAAGAACAAAGGGTGTGGGCATTTTGCCGAGGGAAGTTGCGGTTGATTATTGTGTTGTAGGTCCTACAGCAAGAGCGAGTGGGGTTGATATTGATGTTCGTCGGGACGACCCGCAAAACAGTGCATACAGTTTGGTTGATTGGAAAGTTATTGTTACTCAGAACGGGGATGTTTTTGATAAAGCCGTCGTTCGCATACTGGAGATGTATGAATCAATAAAAATTATCCGCGGTTGTCTTTCCGGTCTCAAAAAAGAGCCGGAAGGAATTTTTGACTTAAATGTAAAAGAAATACCGTCGGGTGAAGGAATAGGTCATTATGAGGCGCCTCGCGGTGAGGTTTATCATTATGTCCGTTCGGATGGAACAAACAGACCCGTCCGTCATAAAGTCCGCGCGCCGAGTTATGTAAATGTTCCGTCAAACCAATATGCTGTAAAAGGAGAGACAATTTCTGATGCCGCGATAATTCTTGCAGCAGTTGACCCATGTTATTGTTGCACGGAAAGGGTTGCGGTTATAGATAAAGAAAAAAATAAAAAACTGATGAACGGTTTTGATTTGATAAAACTCTGCCAGAAGAAAACGGAACTATTGAGAAAAATGTCATTCTGAGCGAAGCGAAGAATCTTGGTGTTGAAAGTAGAGATGTTTCGCTACGCTCAACATGACAACATTAAAATTTTATGTGTGAAAATATACAAAATTTGGCAATAGCAATACCGGTTTTAGGTTCGGTTCTGATTTTTCTTGCCCAAAAACTGAAAAAGACAATTTCATTTATTTTGATATTGTTAGGGTTCTTATTATCCGCAAGTTTAATACCTGTTGTGTTTAACGGTAATACCGTGATTTTTGAAAAATTTTTCTTTGACTTTTTTTCGCTAAGTTTCATTGTTGACGGGCTTTCCGTTTTTATGGCGGTTGTTTCCTCGTTTATCGGACTTCTGATACTAATTTATTCTTTTGGTTATATGAAAGAATATGAACACCAGACGGAATATTATTTTTATATCACGCTTTTTGTAGGAAGTATGCTCGGACTTGTTTTTTCCGCGAATCTTGTTCTGATGTATATTTTTTGGGAAATTACGGCGATTTGTTCCTGGCGGCTGATTGGTTTTTACCGTGATGAAAAGGGACTTCTTGCAGCAGACCGCGCATTTCTTTTAACATTTCTCGGTTCAGGACTTATGATTGCGGGGCTTGCTCTCGTATATTCCCAGTACAATACACTGAACATTTTAGCACTTCGCGGGAAAGAGATTCCCACTGTTGCCATGGTTTTGATTTTGTGCGGAATGCTTGCAAAATCGGCTCAATTGCCGTTTCATCTGTGGCTTCCTGATGCCGGTGTTGCACCGTCGCCGGTTACAGCATTTCTTCACGCTGCGGTTCTTGTAAAAATAGGCGTTTATGCATTTGCACGGATTTTCGTTTTTACATTTCCGATGACGCCGTTGTTCCAAAATATAGTTATGATTTCGGCTGTCGTAACAATTCTTGTTGCAGGTGCGGTTGCGTTTGTTGAGAATGATATTAAACGGATTCTTGCATATTCAACAATTTCTCAAATCGGATATATTTTCTTGGGTTTTGCGACCAATGTCGCTGTCGGAATAACCGGCGCGATTTTTTTCATTTTGGTCCACGGGCTGGGAAAAGCGGGGCTTTTTTTGGCAGCGGGTGTGGTGGAACATAACACGGGCGAAAAAGATATCAGAAAATTAGGCGGGTTGGCAAAAACAATGCCTTTAACGTCAATCGGATATATTCTCTGTGCGTTATCAATTATAGGGCTTCCGCCGTTTGGCGGATTTTTCTCAAAACTTTATGTGATAATGTCGGTGGTTCAAAAAGGGAAAATTTTAATTGCATCACTTTCAGTTTTAGGCGCGGTTTTAACGCTTTTGTACCTTTTCCGACTGTATAATGCTATTTTCCTGGGTCAATGGGCGGGT
>PEVQ01000116.1:0-463 GCA_002780205.1 Elusimicrobia bacterium CG06_land_8_20_14_3_00_38_11 | reverse complement strand
CCGCAGGTTTTTTTAAGTTTTATTGAGATAATACGATGACCGGAAAACAAAGAGAAAGTTTAGCAAAATATTTATACGATATAAGTAAAATCAATTTTACAGTGTTGGTATTAGGACAGATTATTTCGCAAAAGTTTATTCTTTGGATATTTATTACTGGAATGGTTTCCACAATAATATTTCTAATTTTTGGTTATTTGCTTGAACAGGAGGAAGAAAAATGACAAAGGAACTTGGTATTTTCTACATTATTATGTCAGTCATTGGACTTATTGGTATTATCTGGATTACAACCCATGATAGAAAGATAAGGAAGGCGAAACAACAATAAAAATGAATGATCCACTTACTATTTTTTTTGGGATAATGTTAGTAATTGGTATTCTTATTATTATCTGGATTACCATTCATGATAGTAAGATGAAAAAAGCAAAACAGATATGAACATTTTACTTTATCCGAT
>PEVQ01000155.1:17042-17184 GCA_002780205.1 Elusimicrobia bacterium CG06_land_8_20_14_3_00_38_11 | reverse complement strand
TAAAACGGTTTTTGGCGGGCGGATTAGCAGGACTGTTCTTTTGTTGGTTTACCATCGGAATAGTTCAGGCAAAGGCGAAGTGGACTTATGCCGTTTATCTGGATGCCGACAACAATCTTG
Organism: Elusimicrobia bacterium CG06_land_8_20_14_3_00_38_11; assembly: GCA_002780205.1. GTDB lineage: Bacteria > Elusimicrobiota > UBA8919 > UBA8919 > UBA8919 > UBA8919. The sequence continues at coordinate 17,064 of PEVQ01000155.1, read as the reverse complement.
AAGATGCCGGTATCGCCGATTT
>PEVQ01000155.1:15952-17002 GCA_002780205.1 Elusimicrobia bacterium CG06_land_8_20_14_3_00_38_11 | reverse complement strand
ATTGTTGTTCAGTTTGACAGAGCATCCGGTTACGATACCACGAACGGCAACTGGACAACCTGCAAAAGATTCAAAGTTACAAAAGGTATGACACCAACAGCATCAAATGCACTCTCAGACCTCGGCGAAAGAAATATGGGCTCACCGACAACGCTTACCAATTTTATAACATGGGTATGGCTTAATTATCCCGCAGATAGATATGCGCTTGTTTTGTGGAACCACGGCGGCGGATGGCGTGATAGGTCACCCGCTCGTTCTCCACTTGAAAGAGCGGTTTGCTGGGATGACGGCAACTCAGGCGACTGTCTTTATATGAAAGAGGTCAGAACGGCAATTCAAAACGCTTCGCATACATTTGATTTAATCGGATTTGACGCATGTCTTATGGGACACCTGGAAGTTGCATATGAATTGAGAAATGTCATCAGCGCCGACGGTGCGATGGTCGGCTCCGAAGAAACGGAACCGGGCGACGGCTGGTCATATGATACAATCCTTTCTTGGCTTGCTTCAAATCCTACGGCAACACCGAAACAACTCGGAACAACAATAGTTGATAAATATTCCGCGTATTACGGAGCATCGGATGCGTGCACACTTGCCTGCATTGACATCGCAAAAATAAATGATGTGAAAGATAAGTTAAATACATTTGCGGATTCAATGAACGACAATTCAAAACTTACCGCGATAAAATCGGCAAGGACAAATTGTAAGGCATACTCGGAAGCGTACGGTTATTACGGACTTGACATTTACCGCTTCGCTAATCTGGTCGGCGGCACTGCGGCAGATGCATTGAAGACAGAGGTTCAAAGTGCGGTTGTAAAAAATTATGCCGGCTCACCGAGAAATGACACGGCAAAATACGGTTCACACGGGCTATGCGTCTATTTCCCGAAAACAAAATCATATTATGATACTGCCTATACATCCGCAATTTTATATGGCTCTGAGTCGGCAAACAAATGGGACGATTTCTTAAAAAGATATTATGACGGAAATCTCGGCACGGGCGGCGGCTCAACTCAAACAGGCGCCGACGGA
>PEVQ01000155.1:15603-15919 GCA_002780205.1 Elusimicrobia bacterium CG06_land_8_20_14_3_00_38_11 | reverse complement strand
GCACCGAGCACATATTATACATCAATAACTTACACGCTTACCCCGACATCTGGGGGCTCTTTGGGCGGAGGAAAAGCGGAAATAACAATTCCGACTTATTGGACAACGCCGCAAAATACATCTTCAACCGGAAAGGGATATGTCAAGTCGTATATCTACAAATATCGGACGACATCATATAAACTGACGACTTCCGTTTCGGGTCAAAAAGTTACGATAACAGGAATTCCGTCTGACCGCCTATCTTACAGAAGCGGCGACAAATTAAAACTTTCATACAAGAAATTTACAACTCAATCGTCGGCAGGCACGGCAA
>PEVQ01000155.1:0-15587 GCA_002780205.1 Elusimicrobia bacterium CG06_land_8_20_14_3_00_38_11 | reverse complement strand
TCTAAACAACGTTCTCTAACGGTCGGCTCTTCATATGCTAAATCAAGGGGCGATGTTGATGTGGACGAGGAAATGGAAACGGAAGACGGCGGTGTAAAACCGGCATCGCTCGGGCAGAATTATCCCAACCCGTTTAATCCTGCGACAACATTTAATTATTTTATATCCGAGGGCGGAAGGGTGACTCTCAAACTTTACAATGTAGCGGGCCAGGAGGTTGACACCGTCGTGAACGAAGACCAGGTGCCCGGCGAACACTCCGTAAAATATGATTCCGGCGACAAACTTTCCAGAGGCGTTTATTATTACCGTCTCAGCGTCAACGGAAAAGAAATCGGAACAAAACGGGCAGTGGTTCTGAAATAAAAAGATAAAAGGACAAATGTCCATTTATAAATTTCTTGCTACTTAAAATATGAAGAAGATTTTATTTTTATATGGACAGGTTATGTGCCTGTCCATATTTTTTAATGCGAATTTAACTGCGGCGGCAAAATGGACATTCATCGTTTATATCGCGGGTGATAATTCTTTAGATACTTCTCTCGGCGGGGACCAACTCAGACGGGATATTAACAAAATGGAAACCGCAGATAATTCAACCGATGTCAATATAATTGTTCTTGCAGATAAAAACGGCGACGAAAACACCTACATCTATAAAATCCAGCATGATACCGATACCTACACAATCAACACACCGACCAAATCTGTGTCGGAAGAACTCTTACCGTCTACAACAAATGAATTAAACACCGGCGACCCGTCAACGCTTGTCGTATTTTCAACATGGACAATGGCAATCGCGAATTATCCCGCCGAGAATTATTGTCTCGTCGTTTGGAATCACGGCGGTGGCTGGTGGCCTAAATCACCAAAATTAAAAAAAGGAATTGCGTGGGATGATACATCCGATAATGATTATCTGACAATGGCGGAATTAGAAACTGCTCTTTCGCAGATAAAAACATATCTCGGCAAAAACATTGACATCGTCGGGCTTGATGCATGTTTGATGTCGCAAATAGAAGTAGCATACCAGATAAAGGATTGTGCAGATTACATCGTTGCCTCCGAAGAAAACGAGCAGGGCTGGCCTTACGACGGAATTTTGACGGAACTTATTTCAAATCCAAATTATGACCCGAAAACTCTTTCACAAAAAATAGTTGAAATCTGGGATAAGGCATATTCCGACGATACCGTTTCTTATTTTTCAACTATTTTAGAAAACAGGACTGCATCTGCAATTGACCTTTCACAAATTGGTAATTTAGCAACTGCAATAAATAATTTTGCGGATGAACTCAAAGCAACAAAAAAAACAGTGCCATTATATCTTATAAGAGATACTGTTGACTATTTCGGCAGTTCCGGAAACGACATATATGGCGGTGTTGACCTTTATGATTTAGCATATATCGTTGAACAAAATCCCGATTTGGATTCTGCAGGTCTACGAAATGCTTCAAACTCGGTAATGAACTCTGTTAATACTTGTGTGATTGCAAACAGAGTCGGAAACCAGCATAAAAATTCTCACGGGTTATCCATAAACTTTCCGAAGACAAAAGACGCCTGGGAAAATTGGAACAATCCTCCTGACCCCGATACTGACCCTCCTTCAGTATCAACTACACCATATGTAAATTTAAGTTTTTGTCAGGCGACAAACTGGGATGAATTTTTGGCTGATTATTATTCAAAAGTTTTGTATGGTCCGCAGTCGCTAAATTATGTCGTCTCTGCACCGAACCCTTACAACCCTTCAACCGGAAATCTGACGATAAAAAATTTCCCGGATAATTCCGTTATAGAATTAAAAATCTACAATCTTGAAGGGATGTCAGTCAGGAAATTAACCGGTTCAGGTACATTTATAGAATGGGACGGTAAAAACGAAAATGGTTCTACCGTTGCATCGGGAATATATTTTTATGTTGCAAAAACCCAAAATGATTCTACAAAAGGAAAAATTACTGTATTGAAAAAATGACAATAAAAAAAATCATTTTAATTTTTAATCATGTCATGCTGAACTTGATTCAGCATCTTGTTAGACCCCGAAACAAGTTCGGGGTGACACTTTTCGTGTCATTTTTAATTTTTAATTCTGCCGAAGGCAATGACACCGGCACATCCGCCGGGTTATTATTACGAATAAGCCCCGCGGCAAAAACATCCGCTATGGCGGAGGCGGTTACATCGCTGGCGGAAAATCTTGCATCGTTGGATTTTAATCCCGCGGCAATTTCAAACCTACCCGACTATAATTTTTCGTTTTCGCACATAGAATATTTTGAAGATGTCAATTTTGAGGATATGAAGTTCTCAACATACATCCATAAAATCAGAGGGAATGTTGGCTTGGCATTAAAATACTTGTCGTCAAAAGATGTTGAAAGGGACGAACGCGGAATAGGACGGAACGAATTCTTAAACAGCGATACGGTCGTCGGTATTTCCTACGCGAGAAAAATCTATCCTCTGGATACAGGCATAACAGTAAAATATCTGAACGAGAATCTGGCGGGGGAAAAAGCGCAGGCTTTTGCGGCTGATTTAGGATTAATATATTCCGGCTACAACCTGCCTTTTGAAATCGGTTTTTCGGCGAGAAATTTCGGGACAAAAATTTCATTCGGCGGTGAAAAAGACTCTCTGCCGTCGGAATTGCGGATAGGCATAAGCAGAAATTTTGCCCGACTGCTTTTGTCCGTTGACGGTATCAGACAGAGAGAAAACATCTTTATCGGTAATTTGGGAATTGAACTCCATCCTGTAAAAAATTTCAAACTGCGAGGCGGATATACTACACTGAAAAGGTATTCAATCGGTGCCGGATTTTCGGCAAAAATAATCTCCGTTGATTATTCATTCACCTCACATGAAAAATTGACCGACATTCACAGATTTACGCTGAATTGTAAATTCTAATGAAAAAAATCTTTTTAATTTTTAATCATGTCATGCTGAACTTGGTTCAGCATCTCGAGACCCTGATTTTCATCAGGGTGACACTTCGTGTCATTTCGCATCTCTTTAGACCCCGAAACAAGTTCGGGGTGACACTTTTCGTGTCATTTTTAATTTTTAATTGCCTTCCCGCCGCCACTCATACCGGTGCCGATTTCCTGAAACTGGCAGGAGGAGCAAGAATAATTTCTTTAGCCGAAACATCCGCTGCGGTAAAATTAGACGCATCGTCATTTTTTCACAATCCGGCAGGTATTGCAAATTCGGAAAGCGAAATAACTTTTTCTCATTCTGCGGCGCCGCAAGGCGATGCTGTTGTCCAATATCTGGGCGGAATTTATTCGCTAAAAAAACACGGCGCCCTTGCAATCGGAATATTAAGTTACAGAATTACCCCGATACCCGTTACTGACGAGTTCAATGATGATATAGGCGAACTGATATGGAATGATTGGGCATTTTCAGTCGCCTACGGAAGAAATATTTTTTACGACTTATCCGCAGGAATAAATCTCAAATACATTTACAGATACGAAAAAAATCCTATTTTTGGAAAAACTATCGGGATCGCCAAAGCAGTTGATTTCGGAATCTTATATAATGTTACCTTTGCAAGAAATTTAAAGATAGGATTTGCCGGCGAGAATTTCGGAACAAAGGTTATTTATTCCAATGATCCCGTAAAAGATGACCTGCCCAGTTCCGTAAGATGCGGAATGTCATATAACATATTAAATACCCGCGAAAACAATTTTGACATATCTTTTGATTTCTTAAAGGAAACCGGCGACCTTTTCCGTCCGAGATTCGGCGGCGAGTACTCTTATCTCAACTGGCTTTTTTTGAGAGGCGGCTACATCAACAAAGCGGGAAAAATTAACGGGACAAATTTCGGTCTCGGAATACTATGGAAGGATTTCGGATTTGATTTTGCAAGCGCCGTCAACAGCGTGTTTGACAGAACCACTTATATTTCTTTCTTTAAAAAATTTTATTGACATTTGTTTTGTTTTTTGTATAATTATGTTACTCTTCGGGGTTGGGTGACCTAAACAGGAATTCCTGACCGGCGGTAATTCTTTGTAGCCGAGCCTTTATGCTTGGCTGAACGAAGTTCAGTCCGCGAAGTCGCCTGTGGCGAACCCGAATCTGTGAAATTCAGATACCGACGGTAAAGTCCGGATGATAGAAGAATTGTATTATAAAAATTTGTTTTCCAAATCCCCGAAGCAGTGTAGTCGTTCGGGGAATTTTTATTTATAGAGCACAGATTACACAGATGAAAAACACAGATTACACAGATAAAAGATTTATGCAACTGGCAATAGAACTTGCCAAGAAAGGAATTGGCAAAGTTAGTCCAAATCCTATGGTTGGCTGTGTAGTGGTAAAAAACGGAAAAATTCTTTCAACAGGTTATCACAGATATTTCGGAGGACATCACGCTGAAGTAGAGGCATTAAAAAAGTGTAAAAATCCAAAAGGCACGACAATGTATGTTAACTTGGAACCGTGCTGTCATTACAATAAAAAAACTCCTCCGTGCGTGCCGCAGATAATTAAAGCAGGTATAAAAAAAGTTGTTATCGCAACAAAAGACCCGAACCCGGCTGTTTCGGGCAAAGGAATAAAACAACTTCAAAAAAACAGCATAAACTGTAAAGTCGGAATTCTTGAAAACAAAGCAAAAAAATTAAACGAGACATACATCAAATACATGAAAACAAAAATACCGTTTGTGATTCTTAAAATGGCGTATTCATTAGACGGTAAAACAAAAACTAAAGACGGTGACTCAAAATGGATAAGCTCTGAAAAATCCAGAGAAATGGTTCACCAATTACGAAGCCGGACCGATGCTATTTTAGTCGGAATAAATACGGTATTAAAAGACAACCCGAAACTGACATCGCACGGGCAAGGCAGAAATCCTAAAAGAATTGTGCTTGATGACGGATTAAAAATTTCTCTTAATTCAAATGTGCTTAAAGGTGGTGCAAAAACGATAATTGCAACGTCAAAAAATTCAGACAAAACTAAAAAAGAAAAACTTAAAAAAATGGGCATAGACATAATTGAACTCCCGTCAAAAAAACTTGTCCCTATATCGTCAAGGGATAATTTTCTGGATATTAAAAAATTGTTGGTTGAACTCGGCAAAATTGGTACTTCGTCGCTGCTTGTTGAAGGCGGAGAAATAATTGCACAATCATTTCTAAGGGAAAAACTGGTTGATAAAATTATGTTTTTTGTTTGTCCCATTATAATAGATGGCTATTCAAAAATCAAAAAAGCAATTAAATTAAAAAATGTTTCTTTAACAAAAGTTGATGGTGACTTTCTTTTTGAGTCACTAATCACTAATCACTAATCACTGGTGTTATATGTTTGATTACTGCGGGGCAATTCATATTCATTCCTTTTATTCGTTTGACGGACACAAAAAAATGGATGAAATTATTGAATCAGCTGACAGGTGCGGACTTGATTTCATCGTCATAACCGACCATTTTTCAATTGAAGCGAAAAAATACGAGGGCTGGTATGGAAACACTCTTGTTATAGCAGCAGAGGAAATTTCGCCAAGATACAATCACTATCTTGCTTTTGACATAAAAAATGCGGTCGTTACCGATAAACAGGAAAATAATCCGCAAAAATATATTGACGAAGTGAACCGTCAGGGCGGGTACGGTTTTATCGCACATCCCGACCACGAGGGCAACAAAAAGTTTGATGTAAAATCATACCGCTGGAATGACTGGAATTCAAAAGATTATACCGGTTTTTGTATATGGGATTTGCAGACCGACTGGCAGGAAACATTGAAAAATTATCCGACGGCACTTTTGAGTTATCTTTTCCCTGCATATTTTCTTAAAGGTCCCAAAAAAGAAACACTCAAAAGATGGGATGCTCTAAATTGTAGCCCCCGAATTTATTCGGGGGTGAGCGTAGCGAATAAAAAATACGGGGTCGGGGAAATTGACAACCACGAAAGCATTAGAAAGTATTTCGGCATTAAATTTAAAATTTTCCCGTTTGACTTTGCTTTTAGAACTATACGGACTCATATAACGATAGATGAGCCATTTTCAAAAAATAATTCGGATATTGAAAAAATTCACGGCGCCTTAAAAAACGGAAAATCTTTCGTCTCAAACGATTATTTTTCAAATGCAAGGGGCTTTCAATTTTACAGTGAAAATGATAAAATAACCGCCAGAACACCGCGGTCAGCAAAAATAAAAATTATTAAAAACGGAAACTTATTCGCAGAAAATTTTTCTGATACGGCAATTGTAAAACCCGACGGCAAAGGTGTTTACAGATGCGAGTGTTATCTGAAAAAATTCGGATTTAAGCCATGGATTTTTTCAAATCCGATATTTGTTTGAAACACAGATGTCCGCAGATAAGGGGCGCAAATGACCGCAGATTTATCAGCGGCAATCAGCGTTATGTTCACAGGAATAATTGAGGACTTGGGAACTGTAAAAAAAATAAGCAAAACGCAAATTACCGTCGAGACAAAACTTGATGATATAAAAATCGGCGACAGCGTTTCTGTCAACGGGGTATGCTTAACCGTAATTAACCGTTCGTTACTCGTTACCCGTTACTCGTTAGTGACTTTTGACATTTCCGAAGAGACCTTCAAAAAAACGAATTTGGGGAAATTAAAAATCGGAATCATTGTTAATCTTGAGAGGGCATTAAAATCCGGCGGCAGATTGGGAGGACATTTCGTTACGGGGCATATTGACGGTGTTGGAAAAATTTTGAGAATTTCACTATTTCACAATTCTAGAATTGTGAAATTCTCAAATCCGGAAAATCTTACAAAATATATTACAGAAAAAGGTTCGGTTGCAATGGATGGAATCAGTTTAACGATAGCGGAAAAAAAAGTAAATTCATTCTCAGCGGCGATAATTCCTCATACATTAAAAAACACGACATTAGGAATAAAAAAAGTTGGCGACACTGTAAACATTGAAACGGATATTCTTGCAAAATATGTTTTGCAACAAAAAGAAAAAAATAAAATAACATTTGAAACACTAAAAAAGGCAGGATTTTATGACTGAATTTTCTGATATTAAAGATGCGATAAAAGATTTCAAAAAAGGCAAGGCAGTTATAATCGTTGATGACCCGGCAAGGGAAAATGAAGGCGATATCGTCTATGCTGCAGAAATTATCACTCCTGAAAAAATAAATTTTATGGCGAAGGAAGGACGGGGTTTAATATGCATCGCTATAGAAGGAAAACGACTTGACGAGTTGGAACTTCATCCGATGGTTTCAAAGGGGACAGAGATTAAAGAAGCAGCATTCACCGTTTCTGTTGACTCAAAAAAAGGAATAACCACCGGAATTTCTGCACACGACAGGGCACAAACGGTTAAAACAATTATTAATCCTAAAACAAAACCTGACGATTTAATAAAACCGGGGCATATTTTCCCGCTGCGTTATAAAGAAGGCGGAGTGCTGGTTAGAGCAGGGCATACTGAATCCGGTGTTGATATGGCAAAAATTTCAGGACTTTATCCGTCAAGCGTAATCTGCGAAATAATGAACGAAGACGGCACTATGGCAAGAATGCCGCAACTTCTAAAATTCTCAAAAAGGCATAAATTAAAAATAATTACAATCGCACAGATTATTGAATACAGACGGCAGACAGAAAAACTTGTTGATAAAATAGTAACGATTCCTAATTTTCCTACGAGATACGGCAATTTCATACTTCACCTGTATCAGGATAGATTAAAAAAAGAAAATCATTTAGCATTGGTAAAAGGAGATATTAAAAATAAAAAAAATGTTATTGTCAGAGTACATTCATCCTGTTTAACCGGCGATGTTTTTCACTCGCTGCGATGCGATTGCGGCGACCAGTTGGAAAAATCAATGCAGATGATTCAAAAACAAGGTGGGGTGTTGCTATACATGCATCAGGAAGGTCGAGGAATCGGATTACTGAATAAAATAAAAGCATATAAATTACAAGACAGAGGTTATGACACCGTTGAAGCAAATATACAACTGGGCTTCAAACCGGATTTACGGGATTATGGGATAGGCGCGCAGATACTTTGCGATTTGGGACTTTCAACTATAAAACTTTTAACCAACAACCCGAAAAAAATAATAGGACTGGAGGGTTACGGATTAAAAGTTGTAAAACGGCTTCCGATAAAAATAAAACCGAAATCAAAATTTGCAGAAAAATACCTGAAAACAAAAAAGGAAAAATGCGGACATTTACTGTAGGAGCAATTAAAAATTGAGAATTAAAAATGAAAAATTGTGGTTACATCTAATTATGATTTTTCACATAAATTTTTCATTTTGCATTTTTAATTGATGGTATAGGGGGTGTTATGGGAAAGGTTTTTGAGGGAAAACTGTCGGCAAAGGGATTAAGATTCGGAATTGTGATTTCAAGGTTCAACGAATTCATCACTTCCAAACTTTTTGACGGATGTTTAGATGCGCTTAAACGGCACGATGCCGACGAAAAAAATCTTGACATCGTTTGGGTGCCGGGCTCTTTTGAAATTCCGTTTGCGGCAAACAAATTCGCATCGTCAAAAAAATATGATGCTGTGATTTGTCTGGGTGCGGTCATAAAAGGCGACACGCCTCATTTTGATTACATTGCCTCGGAAGTAGCAAAAGGAATCGCATCAACTGGACTTAAAACCGGCGTGCCTGTGGTTTTCGGAGTTATCACAACGGACACTCTTGAGCAGGCAATTGAACGGGCAGGAACAAAATCCGGCAACAAAGGCGCCGATGCAGCAATGACAGCAATAGAAATGGCAAATTTAAATTCACAATTAAAATAACTTTCCGGATTAAAAATCATCTGTCATGGAGTGAATCTTATATGGGCTCAAGAAGAATATCGCGGGAATGCGCAATGCAAATACTTTATGCTGTGGATGTATGTAAATTGACTAAAGCAGAAGCAGAAAAATCATTCTGGCAGACAAAAGATTATGAAAAAGGTATTGTTGCATTCGCACAGGAACTTATTGACGGAACTATTGCAAATCTAAATGAAATAAACGAACTGTTAAAACAGACGGCGGAAAACTGGGATATAGACAGAATGGCATCGGTTGACAGGGCGATTTTGCGGCTTGCTTCTTACGAACTGCTTTATGCTCTTTCTACGCCGCCGAATGCAGTAATAAATGAGGCGATAGAACTTGCAAAAGATTTTTCCACAGATGAATCCGGAAAATTTGTTAACGGTATTCTGGATAAAATAAAAGCAAAACGGAAAATTAAATGAATGCACAGCAAGAAATTGAAAAATTAAAAAAAGAAATCAGACATCACGATTATTTTTATTATGTTCTCGCCCAGCCGAAAATTGCAGATTACGAATATGACAATTTAATGAAACGCCTCCAGAAACTTGAAGAGCAAAATCCGCAGTTTATAACAGATGATTCTCCTACACAAAGAGTTTCCGGCAAAGCCGTAAAAGATTTTACGACGGTAAAACATTCAACTCCTATGCTTTCGCTTGACAACACTTATTCATCCGACGAAATTATTGAATGGGACAAACGGGTAAAAAAAATAATCACAAATGAAAATTATGAATATGTCATAGAACCGAAAATAGACGGAATAAGTTGCTCTCTGATATACAAAAACGGAATACTTATCCAAGGAGCAACCAGAGGCGACGGCGACAACGGCGAGGATATTACGCTGAATATAAAAACCATCCGTTCAATTCCTCTCTCTCTACTTTCCACTTCCTACTTCCCACTTCCTACTTTATTGGAAGTGCGCGGAGAAGTTTATATTGACAAAACCGATTTCCAAAAACTCAACGAGGAAATTTTGAAAAACGGGGGACAGCCGTTTGCCAATCCGAGAAATGCGGCGGCAGGCTCATTAAGACAGAAAAATCCTCAAATTACGGCAGCCAGAAAATTAAAATTCATCGTTCATTCTTACGGCACGATTCCCGGAACGGAAAAATTCAAAACACATTTTGAGTTTCTTAATATATGCGAAAAAATCGGGCTGCCGACGACGCTTAAAAATATCAATGTTACAAAAAAAATTGACGAAGTTGTGGAACTTTGTAAAAAACGGGAATTTGACAGAGAAAACATTTCTTTTGAAATTGACGGACTGGTAATAAAAATCAACTCGCTTGAACATCAGAAAAAACTGGGCTTCACAATGAAATCTCCGAGGTGGGCGATTGCATATAAATTTCCTCCAAAACAGGCAACAACAAAAATAAAAAATATCGTCGTTCAGGTTGGCCGCACTGGAATTTTAACTCCTGTTGCGGAACTTGAGCCGGTTGAATGCGGCGGAGTAAAAATCGCACGAGCGACGCTTCACAATTTTGACGAAGTGGAACGACTGGGCGTAAAAATTGCTGACACCGTTCTGATAGAGCGGGCAGGCGAGGTAATTCCAAAAATAATAAAAGTGATTGAATCAAAAAGAACCGGCAAAGAAAAAAAATTCTCAATACCGAACAGATGTCCGGTTTGCAACCAACCGGTTGTCAAAGAAAAGGAGAAAGATGTGGCATGGCGATGCATCAACCCGTCCTGCCCGGCACATCTTGAAAACGGACTTGTCCATTTTGCAAAACGCGAGGCGATGGACGTTGAGGGACTTGGTGAAACGGCGGTGTCACAACTTATCTCAAAAAATATGGTTTCGGATTTTGCGGATATTTATTATCTAAAAAAAGACGACCTGCTGAAACTTGAATTATTCAAAGATAAAAAAGCGCAGAACCTCTTGGATGCGATAGAAAAAAGCAAAAACAGACCTTTAAGCCGGTTACTGTTCGGATTGGGAATACGCAATATCGGGGAAAAAGCCGCCATTGTACTTGCGGAAAAGTTTCTAACGCTGGACGATTTAATGAAAGCCACCGTTGACGATTTACAAAAAATTTATGAGGTCGGACCTGTTGCAGCAGAGGCGGTTGTTAAATTTTTTGCGATGCCTGAAACAAAAAAACTGGTTGAAAAACTTAAAAAAACCGGCACCAATATGAAAGAAGAAATTAAAACGGGACCAAAAATTCTTGAAGGCAAAACTTATGTTTTTACAGGTGAGCTAAAAAATTTTTCAAGAACCGATGCGGCGGCGAAAGTTCGGCAACTCGGCGGGAATGCTGCATCGTCAGTCAGCCAAAAAACCGACTTTGTCGTCGCAGGAGACAACCCCGGCTCAAAATACAAAAAAGCCCAGAAATTAGGTGTAAAAATAATCTTGGAAGACGAGTTTCTAAAAATGATAAGATAATTACTAACAAGAGCGGAATATACTTTACATGGAAGATGGTGTCATGCTGAACTTGATTCAGCATCTATAGACCCTGAAACGAGTTCGGGGTGACAGACGAAGTACTTTACGGATGTAAAGTATTTTATGCTCCCCTTAGTATGTCCGAAAAATTCAACGAACTAAAAATGGTATTTGAGATTTTGCTTTCGCCGAACGGCTGCGGATGGGATAGAAAACAAACCCATAAATCGCTTATAAAATATCTCAAAGAGGAAACACACGAATTTGAAAAAGCAGTGAAAAATAAAGATTTTGAAAATATGAAAGAAGAACTCGGCGACATTCTTTTGCAGGTGATGTTCCACTCGCAGCTCGCAAAAAAACGGAAAAAATTCACGATTGATGATGTGATTGAGACCTTAATTAAAAAATTAAAAAGGCGGCATCCGCATGTATTCGGGAATAGAAAAGTTAAGTCGCTAAAAGAAATAATTATCAACTGGAACAAAATAAAAAAATCGGAAAGAAGATGCGAGGGTTTATCCTGATTCGTAGCCGACCCTTCAGGGTCGGTTGTTAAAACCCGAAGCGACCGGAGGAAGTCCCTTTAGGGGCATCACACAATAATGTAGCCCTGACCTTCAGGTCAGGGTGAGCAAAGCGAATAAAAAATATGGAAATTAAAATTTATTATCAGGACACCGACTGCGGCGGGGTGGTCTACTATGCAAATTATCTGACATATTTTGAACGAGCAAGAACTGAATGGCTGGCAGAAAAAGGTGTAAGCGTAAAAAATCTTGCCGAGCAGGGAATCTTATTCGTCGTTGCACACGCTGAGATAGATTATAAATCGCCGGCAAAATACGGCGAGACAATTATCATTCAAACACAATTTAATTCTGCTTCCGGCGTCCGTCTGGAACTCTCATATAAAATTGAAGAAAAAGATACAAAACGGCTGATTGTTACCGGAAAAACCACGCTTGCCTGTGTCAATTCAAATATGAAACCGCAGAGAATTTCCGACGATGTCGTTAAAAAATTAAAATTATGATTAATTTTGGAACAAACCCGCAGAAACAAAAATCGCTTGAAGAAAGAATGCTTAAACTTGGCATATACGAGAAAGATATTGAAGAAAAGTTTTTGCGTTCGGGCGGAAAAGGCGGACAAAATCTTAATAAAGTGTCAACTTGCGTTTATCTGAAACATTTGCCGACCGGAATTGAAATAAAATGCCAGCGGGAACGTTCGCAGTTATTAAACCGTTTTATCGCGAGACGCATACTGACGGACAAAATCGAACAGACGCTGCTTGGGGCAAAAAGCAAGGAACAGCAGAGAATAGAAAAGATAAGACGGCAAAAAAGAAAACGGTCCAAACGGGCGAAGGAAAAAATTCTAAAAAATAAACATTTACATTCGTTAAAAAAAGAAAGCCGCAAAAAGTCGGGATTTTATGAGTAAGATATATTTTACAAAAACTTTTTCAAAAGAAAAAATAACGGAACTTGCGGAAAAATCAGGCATAAATTTACTCGTTTCCAAAAATGATTTTGTCGCAATTAAAATTCATTTCGGCGAGAAAGGAAACAAAGGTTATATCAAACCCGAATATGTAAAACCAATCGTAGAAATCGTAAAATCACTTGGCGGAAAACCGTTTTTAACCGATGCAAATACAATCTACAAGGGAAGCCGGGCAAATGCCGTTGACCATCTTAACATTGCAATTGAACACGGCTTCGGCGGTTGCGGATGCCCGGTAATAATTGCCGACGGACTGCGCGGCAATGGATACATAGATGTTGATGTAAATCTAAAACATTTTAAATCAGTAAAAATTGCACGGGATATTTATTACGCGGACAAATTTATTTTTTTAACCCATTTTAAGGGACACGAAATTTCCGGGTTCGGAGGTGCGATAAAAAACATCGGAATGGGCTGCGGCGCCCGTCAGGGAAAATACGAAATGCACAATGCACTCAAACCCGAAGTAAATCCGGAAAAATGCATCGGGTGCGGCAGTTGTGTCCGGTGGTGTCCGTCAAATGCCTTGAAACTTTCAAATAAAAAAATTATAATAGACAAAAATATCTGTGTGGGTTGCGGCGAATGTATTTTGTCCTGCGAACAGTATGCAATAAAAATCCCTTGGGATGAATCCGTAAAAAATGTGCAGGAAAAAATAGCGGAATATGCCGCCGGGGTATTAAAAAACAAAAAAGCAATTTACATAAATTTTCTAAACTACATAACAAAATTCTGCGACTGCTACGCGACAAAAGAAAGCCCGCTAATTTCCGATGTAGGAATTTTGGCATCTTGCGACCCTGTGGCGATTGATTTAGCGTCTTCCGAACTAATCAACAGAAAATTCAACGGTGATTTTTTCAAGCATATATTTCCGGATATTGATTGCTCGGTACAACTGGATTATGCGGTAAAACTGGGGCTCGGAGAAAAAAAATATCAGATTACCGAAATATGAAAGAAAAATCCACGAATTATCACAAGGCGCAAAAATATGCATTCTGGCTATTTGCCCGAAGGAATCACTCTGAAAAAGAAATACGGGATAAAATCGGAAAAAATTATGATAATACCGTTGTTGACGCTGTAATAGAAAAATTAAAAAAGTTAAAACTGATTGACGACGAAAAATTTGCGAAAGAATGGACTGAATACCGTCTGCGTCACAATAAAAGCAAAAATTTTATTATGCGGGAATTAAACAGAAAAGGCATCTCGCGTGAAACGGCATCCGAAATTTTAATCTCAATGGAAATTGACGAGACCCAATTGGCATATGACGCAATAAAAAATAAACTTACAAGATATAAAAAACTTGAACCGTTAAAAGCAAAGAGTAAAATTTTTCAGTTTCTTGCCGGCAAGGGATTTTCTTACGACACAATTGAAAATGTCATATCTAAATTTACAAAAGGCGGGGAGGAGGACAGTGATGAATGATATGAAAACAGCACTAATCAGCGTATCGGATAAAACAGGAATTATTGAGTTTGCGAAAAATCTCAAAAAATCGGATGTCAAAATTATATCAACCGGCGGGACGGCAAAGTTTCTTAAAAAAGCAAAGATTCCCGTTATTTCGGTTGAAGAAATCACCGGATTCCCGGAAATCCTTGACGGGCGGGTAAAAACTCTGCACCCGAAAATTCATGCGGGAATTCTGGCAAAAAAAACAAAACAACATATTGACGAACTGAAAAAATATAAAATTCGTGCGATTGATATCGTTGTTGTAAATCTCTATCCGTTTGAAGAAAAACCATCAATTGAAAATATAGATATAGGCGGGGTGGCAATGCTCCGCGCCGCCGCGAAAAATTTTGAGAATGTTCTGGCGGTATGCGACCCGAATGACTATTTTAACATTATAGATAATATTAAAAGTTCAAAAATAGATTTTGCATTCAGAAAAAAACTTGCGGCAAAAGCATTCAGCCATACTTCTTATTATGATTCTCTGATTGCCGGCTACTTCACGGAAGAGCCGTTCCCCGAAAAAATAACCGTCGGACTTAAAAAATCATCCAACTTGCGATACGGTGAAAATCCGCATCAAAAAGCGGCAATATACCAAATGGGAAGTGGGAAGTGGCGACCAACGGAAGTCCCTGTGGGAGAAGTGGGAAGTGAAAAACAACTACAAGGAAAAGAACTTTCTTATAATAACTACTTGGACACCGACGCCGCATTCAATCTGGTCACGGAATTTCAAAACCCGACTTGTGCAATTGTAAAACACAGCAACCCCTGCGGAGTTGCATCGGCAAAAAATATTTTTGATGCATACAAAAATGCTCTTGCTTGTGACCCTGTTTCAGCATTTGGCGGAATTGTGGCTTTCAACGAAATCGTGGACGGCAAAACTGCAAAAGAAATAATAAAAATTTTTACCGAGTGTGTTATTGCACCAAGTTATACAAAAGACGCATTAAAAATATTTTCGCAAAAACAAAATTTGAGAGTTTTAACTATTCATGTATCCGCATACACGAATAGTTCAAAAACTGAATTCCGCAGTATTTCAAATGGTTTTCTTGTTCAGGAAAAAGACACTAAAATTTTTGACAAGATAAAAATTGTTACAAAAATAAAACCGACAAAACAACAACTGGATTCACTAAAATTTGCATTTACCGTCGCAAAATATGTAAAATCAAATGCAATCGTTCTTGCCGCTGGTATTCAAACAGTCGGAATTGGCGCCGGTCAAATGTCAAGGATTGACTCACTAAAAATCGCAAAAATGAAAATGCAATCTATAAACAACTCGCTCG
>PEVQ01000099.1 GCA_002780205.1 Elusimicrobia bacterium CG06_land_8_20_14_3_00_38_11 | reverse complement strand
AATCACCCCTGGTTTGTAGCAACACAGTTTCATCCAGAATTCAAATCAAGACCGTTGAACCCGCATCCGTTGTTTGTTGATTTTGTTAAAGTCATAGAAGCGGATAAACGCGGATTATGATGCGGATTAACGCTGAGGTGTCATTCTGAACGAAGCGTAGCGAAGTGAAGAATCTCGGTGTTAAAGGGCGAGATGTTTCGCTATCGCTCAACATGACATCAGCGTGTTTCAGCGTATTGTTCCGCGTAAATCCGCTTCTAATATGTTTTATGAAAAAAGTTAAAGTTCTTATCTTAAAAACAGCAGGAACGAATAATGATATTGAAACAGCACAAGGTTTTGAACTTGCAGGTGCGAGTTGTGAGATTGTTCATATAAACAGATTTTTGAGAAAAGAAAAAAAAATATCTGACTATAAAATTCTTGCAATCCCCGGCGGATTTTCATATAGTGATGACATTTCTGCCGGTAAGATTTTTGCAAATAAATTAAAATATAAACTGAACAGTGAGATAATGAAATTCGCAAAAAGCAAAAAACTGATCATCGGTATCTGCAACGGTTTTCAGGTACTTGTAAAATCAGGAATTCTCCCTTTCTGCGACGGGAATCAATCCGTAACACTTGCACATAATGATTCCGGAAGGTTTGAATGCAGATGGGTGTATCTTAAAACAATTAAAAATGAAAAATTAAAAATGAAAAATTTGTGGATAAGAAATTTACCTGAAATTATACAACTTCCAGTTGCGCATGCGGAAGGAAAATTTTATGCTCTCAATGAAACTGTTGAACAATTGGAAAAGAGCGGCTTGGTAGTGTTTAAGTACTGTGGTGAAGCGGGAAATGATGCCTCCTATCCTTGTAATCCAAATGGTTCAATTAGAAACATTGCAGGAATTATAAATCCCGAAGGGAATATTTTTGGTTTGATGCCGCATCCCGAAAGATTTGCAATAAAATACCAGCATCCATTATGGACGAGAAATAAAAATGTTGAGCCATATGGATTAATTATTCTTAAGAATGCTGTGGATTATGCAAAAGAAAATTTATAAATTGTCGGCCCTAATTCTCTAATTCTCTAATCTCTGGTGTTATTATGTGCGGAATTTTTGGTGTCTATAATAATAATGAAGCAGCAAATCTAACATACTTGGGACTCTATGCACTTCAACATAGAGGACAG
>PEVQ01000086.1 GCA_002780205.1 Elusimicrobia bacterium CG06_land_8_20_14_3_00_38_11 | reverse complement strand
GGCAATTAAAAATTAAAAATGACACGAAGTGGCATGCTGAGCGACCGAAGGGAGTCCCCGTGGGATGAAACGAAGCATCTCGATTTGAGATTCTTCACTTCGTTCAGAATGACTTCAATTTTTAATTTTAAATCCCGCTAAAGCGGGACAAGTTTTTACATTTTTAATTGCTGTTACCGCCACGGATACCATTTTCTTTCTCTTTCCAAATCCGCCGTATCCGATTTGTAAGTAAGATTTGATTTTATTCTGATATTAAACCAGAACTCGTAAAAATTTCTTTCACCGGCTTTGAGAGGCACTCTGTCAAGATATGAAAAGTTTGCCTCCCAGCAGTGAAGGTCGCGATAAACATTTACGGACCGCTCGTAATATCTGTAATCCTTAAAATTGTTTCTGTGTTCCGTAAAATCATAACTGAAAGTTGACTGCATTTTGTAAGCGACCTGCCAGTTCGTCGTCGGTCTTAATCCTACCTCTCCGATAAATGTCAGGCGGTTCGGTTCGGAGCGGTTATATGAAAAACCGTTTTTCAGATATGCCGTTTCCTTGCTTTTGTCAAAACGGTCGGGCCCGAGCCGCAGTTCGGAATTTAACTGGACGGAGTTGGGCTTTTCGTAAAAAACATTGTAATCGTTTTTGTAATATAGGTTCAGGAAATTATACGGACTGTAATCTAATTCGGAAGTAATGCCGTCAAGCCGCTCTCGGAAATTTACAATTTTTTCATTGTGTCGCCGTCGGATGTCAAGCCCCGTCCAAGCCCTCACCGTTAAATTATCAAAATAAGCCGAGTGGTTTGTTCTTAATTTATCCGCTATAACGCCGCGGTAGTCATCATGCCTTTTGTCCGGTTCCTGCTCAAAATAGTAACCGAACTGATGGTCAAGAAAATTTAACGAGCGGATGTCTAAATTGAGGTCGGTATTATAAGTCCATCGGTAAATATCTTTGGTGTCCTCTTTGTTAAGTCGGTCCTGAAAGTTTGTTTTTACTCCCGCTGCCGATGTTAAAGTAATTTTTCTGGTAAGACGAAGCGGGTTCGTGAATTTTAATGAACTATCAGCGTTTGTTCTGTAAAAATCTTCCGAACGAAGCCATGTCTTCTCGCCATTAGCCGAAAATTCGTAATAGAGCGGAAGTTTTTTTATTTTTAACTGGTTGGTTATGTAAGATATAGACGGAACGGTCATTCCGGTTAAAAGATATTTATTGTCGTCCGCATTGAAAACATCTCGGCGGGAAAATAAAATACGACCTGTTGATGTTCCTGTGTTTCTCGTAAAAGCGACCGATGAATTTACATCCCGGTAAATCCTTATCCAGTCACGCGTGTAAAAATTATTAAACGACTCGTCGCTTGCGAGGTTTGAATTTATTTGCGCCGACCATGTGTCCGTAAAATTCTGCTGATGATAGATACGGGCATTCCACCGTCTTATTCTGGTATCATGTTCCCAGATGTGATAACCATATATGCTTCCTTGCATTTTAGAGCCGACATTGTAAATTTCCTCTATCCCGTACCCCCATCCCTTGTAAGAATAATAATCCAGATAAATTTTGCTGAAAAACTGTTCCGAAAATTTATATCCGATAAAGCCCTTTGAAAAATAATCTTCGCTTTGATTGTAACCGTGTTTGAAGTCAATTTTCAGTTTTTTTTGATGAAGCGATTTGTAATAATACGGAAGAACGCCTGACGGAATATCGTCAATATAAAAAACCACATTGTGGGCGGTTATTTCTTTTTCTAAAATTAAGTGAACCCTTTTCGCATAATACCGGTAGTGCGGATGGTCAAGATTGCAGGATGTAAAAAAGGCATTTGTAAGATAGATGTCTTTCTTATTTATATCCATTTCGGCATGAGCACAACTTAACGAGACATCACCTGCCTTTAATTTCACATTGCCGCTAAAAACGGACTTACTATTCAATTTGTCATACTCCATTCTGTCGGAGGTGATATTGATTTCCTGTGAATAAAGGCAATTAAAAATTAAAAATGTAAAATTAAAAATTAAAAAAAATCCGTAAAATTTTATTTTCATTTTAGCAATTTCAGACGATAAATTAAAAGCTATTCAACTGGTTTCGCAACTACGAAAGTAGTTGAATAGGTTCAAAAAAACTTCGTAACCACGAAAACACGAAAAAAACTAAAAATCATTTTGACGGGATTAACAGGATTTTAAGTCCTGTTTTTATCCTGTAAATCCTGTCGGATACTTATTGACTTATTTTTGTGATAATAACGCTGCACCGATTGCTCCGAGATTTCCGGGATTTTTGGATTTTATTATTTTTACATGTTCAAGCGGGGTTTTGAATGCCCTTTTTTTAAGTTCATCAAAAAATCTTTTTTCAATTAAGTCCCAGTTGTTTGAAACACCGCCGGAAAATGTGAGCATATCGGGATTAAAAATGTTGATTAAACTGCCGACGCCGACAGCCAGATATTCTGAAAATTTTTCGTAGACCCTAATTGCCTGCCTGTTGCCTTTTCTTGCTTTATCTGCGATTATTGCCGGCGTTATCCCACTTTTACTTTTTAAGCCAAAATCGTTTGCTATTTTAATTATGCCTTTTGTTCCGATATACGCTTCAAGGCAGCCGTTGTTTCCGCAACTGCATTTCGGACCATCGGGATTTATGGTTATATGCCCGATTTCTCCGGCAGAGCCGGTTGAGCCCCTGTAAAGTTTGCCGTTAATTATTATTCCGCCGCCGATACCCGTGCCGAGCGTCACGGTAATAAAATTTTTATATTTTCTTTGTCCGTCAATAATATAAGAACCGTAAGCGGCGCAGTTGGCGTCATTATCAACAACTGTCGGGACATTTAATTTCTTTTCAAAGTATTTTTTTAAATGGACATTTGTCCACTTCGGAAGATTAGGCGAGTATCTTAAAATACCGTTTTTACCGTCAACATCTCCTGCAATGCTGATACCGACAGCAGAAATATTTCCAAATTTTTTTATTTCAATAATTATTTTTTCTAAAACTTTCCGGTAGTTATCGTTCGACATCGGAAGATTAATACTTTCCTTCAAAATCCCGGTTCCGGAAATTTTCGCAATAAGAATTTTTGTCCCGCCGATGTCAATTCCTACTAATTTCATAAATAAAATTCACCTCCGCAATTTTAGCGTAGCGTCATTTTTAATAATGTCATGCTGAATTTATTTCAGCATCTCTTTAGACCCCGAAATGAATTCGGGGTGACACTTCGTGTCATTTTTAATTGTCGTTATAGCCTCCGCTACCGTATAAATCGAACCCGTTACGCAAAAATCCTCAGATTTTTTTATTGCTGATTTAACCGCAATTTTTAGAGCATCAAAAACAAATATATTTTTTTGAGAAACATATTTCATAAATTCTTTTTTTGCGGTATCAACGCTTAATGCTCTTTTGTTTTTAGGCGCTGAAACAAAAACATTTTTCGCGACAGATGATATTATTTTTATCATTTTTTTATAGTCCTTATCTTTCAAGACACCAAATACGAAATTTATTTTTTTGCCGAAGTATTTTTTGATTGAATCTTTAAGCATCTCAATTCCCGACGGATTATGAGCAACATCTAAAATAATTTTTAATGTTGTCATTCTGAGCGGAGCGAAGAATCTCGACCCCATTTTTGAGACCCTTCGCCTTTGGCTCAGGGTGACATCTCGGGTCATTTTTAATTGCCTTATATCAAATCTTGCCGGCCAGACGGTATTCTGTAAGCCGGCAATAATATATTTTTCGCCAATACCTAAAAACCGGCAACATCCTGCTGCTAAATTTGCATTTTGAATCTGATGTTTTCCGAAAAGCGATGTTTCGTAATTCTTTTGCCTTTCGCTAACTTTAACCTGCGCTTTTTTTGTTTTTGCAATCTTTTTTATCGTCCTTAATGCAATACTATTCGCAGCAGTTATTACGGTTCCGTTGTTTTTAATAATTCCCGCTTTCTCTCTTGCGATTTTTGAGACGGTATTTCCGAGATATTGAGTGTGCTCCAAAGATATATTTGTTATGACGGAAACCAGCGGATTTTTTATAGCATTTGTTGCATCCAGTCGACCGCCCAAACCAACCTCAATCACCGCAAAATCAACTTTTTCCCTCTCAAAATACCAGAAAGCCATTGCTGTTAAAAGTTCAAAGTAAGTCAGGTTATAGGGTGTAGGGTGTAGGGTGTAGTTAGAGACAAACTTACTAAAATCCTGCTTGGAAATTTTTTGACGGTTTATTTGTATGCGTTCTCGAATGCTTAACAGATGGGGTGATGTGTAAAGTCCGACCTCATAGCCCGCTTTTTGTAAAATTGTTGAAATATACGCACAGACAGAGCCCTTGCCGTTTGTTCCGGCAACATGTACAATTTTAATTTTATCCTGTGGATTACCCAGTTTTTCCAAAAAATTTCTGATGCGTGTTAGGTCAAAATCATATGAAAACTCTCCAAGATTTTCTACATACTTTAGTGCCTGCTTATATTTCATTTTATTTCTTTGACAGGATTAACAGGATTTTCTTACCACGGAAATACGGAAAATTGGAGACACAGAAATTTGACTAATTTTTTTATTTTATTTTTTTCCGTGCTTCCAAAATTCAGTGCTTCAGTGGTTATTTCTTAATCCTGTAAATCCTGTCGGATTTTTATAATGATATTGTTGAAAAAGCCAATTATTTGTCACCCTGAATGAAATGAAGGGTCTGATTTATCGTCGGAAGACGAGATTCTTCGCTACCAC
>PEVQ01000051.1 GCA_002780205.1 Elusimicrobia bacterium CG06_land_8_20_14_3_00_38_11 | reverse complement strand
CGCTCCCTTGTAATCTTAAAAATTTTTCCGACATCTTCCAGAGTTAACGGATAGCCGTAACCAATGCCGAATCTCAAACGAATAATCTCCGCCTCGCGCTCGTTGAGAGTTGTTAATACCTTTTCAATTTCTTTGTATCTTAAATCTGATTGGATGTGCTTTTCCGGCGTTTTATGTTTTTTATCCTCAATAAAATCTTCAAGGCGGGAATCCTCGTCGTCGCTTATAGGGGTTGAAAGCGAAAGCGGCTCCTGAATCATTCTTAAAAGCGTTCTTATTTTATCGGAAGATATTTTTAGGTATTTCGCATACTCCTCAATTGTTGGTTTTGTGCCGTAATCCTGAATATGTTTTCTCTGGAACTTGTTGAGTTTTGATGCCATCTCTTTCATATGAACCGGAATTCTAATTGTTCTGGATTGGTCGGCAAGGGCTCTGTTTATTGACTGTCTAATCCACCATGTCGCATATGTTGAGAACTTAAAACCCCTCTTGTATTCAAATTTTTCCACCCCTTTTATTAAACCGAGATTGCCTTCCTGTATTAAATCCAGAAGCGAAAGTGAAGGAGCATACATGTGTTTTTTTGCTATTGAAACGACCAGACGCAAATTTGCCTTAATAAGTTTTGACTTTTCCTCCAACAGTTCTGTTTCCAACTGCTTTATTTTATTTGCGGATGATTCAATATCTTCAAGCGGAATATTTACACTTTTACTCATCTTTTTAAGTTTTCTGGCGGCATTATTTACCTCATCAAGCACCCGGGGAAATTTTGAAAATTCATACTTTGTCAACTTAAAAAATTTTGCTTTCGTTATTTTTTTCCGCTTCACCTGACGGTAAATCCGTTTTACATCAGAAAGAGCCATTTTAGTTTTTTTTGAAATTTGACCGTAGATATTTTTATTTTCAGTTATCCTTTGGGCATAATTCAGTAATTTTAATTTCAGTTTGTTGAATTTTTCCTCGTGGAGATTAAGTCCTATTATTTTTTTTATTATCTCTTGTTTATAATTATTGATTTTAATAACAACTGTAATTTTTTTATGCGGGGCATTCTTCTTCAGTCCCTTGAGTTTCTTTTTAAGTTGATTGATTTTCGCCTGAACTTTATCTAAATATTTTGACGCCTCTATCATTTTTCTCTGCATATTTCTTAAGGTAGCGTCTGTTTTTTTTCCGCGGGGCATAAACTCTCTCGGGGATGCGGCACTGGTTGAAATAAGCACTTCCCAATTTTTTATCTCCTTAAGGGTAATCGGGGAATCCAACACTATCAATTTCAGTTCTCGCTTTTTTTCCCAGATGCTTTTTGTCAGTTCAAGTTCTTCTTTCCTCTGTAAAAGCGACGATTTTCCCATCTCGGTAAGATACATCCTGACAGGGTCTTCCATTTTTAATTTTATGGATTCTTCATCGGAAAATTCGGGGGTTTGTTTTTCGGCAACCGGCTCGTCCGGCTGTTTGTTCAGGACATTTATGCCCATATCGTTCAGGGTTATAAAAAAATCGTCAATTTCATTTACGCTGACCTCCGTTATAGACAGGTGTTCAAATATGTCGTCATATGTAAGAAAACCGGTCTGACGACCTTGTTGTATTAAATTTCTCACTTCTTTTTCATCTATCATTTTTTTTACACCAATTTCACGGTTTTTGCCACGGAGACGCAAAGAACACAGGGTTTTTAATTTTTAATTCTGTTTTTTTCTCCGTGACCTCTGTGCCTCTGTGGCTTACTTTTTTGACCCCTTCATTTTTCTGGAAATTTCAACAAACTTTTTTATATCACTGACTTTAATTTTTTCCAATTTCTTTTTTTCCATTATAATTGATACGGCATCCGCAAAAGATCTCACGAATTTTTCCGGTTCAGACGGCTTAAAATCACCTGCGATTAAAATTCTGGAAATCATTTCGCTGCCTGTAATCTCTACAAGTTCGGCAGAGGTAACGGAGTCCCTGCCTTTTTTTCTTAACTCACGAAGTGTGTCAAAAACTTTTTTTATCTCCTCGCTATTAAAATCAATCTGCAAATTTTCCGGAATATAATCCATAAGTTTAATATCGCCTGCCAGAACGGATATGAAATTTCTTTCCTCAATGCCAATTTTGTTTTCAGCCGGCGGCATCTGTTGTTGTGAGTCGCCGCCATACCGCTTTGTTTCGGTTTTTAGTCGTGCCAGTTCCGTTTTTATAATTTCTTCACGCACCCCTAATCGTTCTGAAAGCGTTTTTATATATTCCGATTTTACGACGGCATTCGGAATTTTTGATATAACCGGAAGGGCTAATTTTATAAGCCCCCTTTTACCTTCAATGGTCTTGACATCAAAACCCGCCGAGGCGGACGATTTTTCGTCAATAAAAAAATCAATGTACGATTTTGAATTTGAAAAAACATTTCTCACTGCCGCTGCACCATCGGAAATAAGAATTTCGTCGCTATCCTTACCGTCGGGCAGTTGGGCGATTTTCACATATAAATCGTCATTGAGAAGCACCTCGCACGACCTTATCGCAGAGGAACGGCCAGCCGTATCCGGGTCATATGCGACGACCACATTGTCGGTGTATCTTTTCAGTAGCGAAGAGTGCTGCGGCGTAAAAGCGGTCCCAAGTGTGGCAACCGTATTTGTAATTCCGTATTGATGACACATTATCACATCAACATAACCCTCAAGTATTATTGCGGAATTATTTTCTCGAATTTTTTTCCCTGCGAAATTGAGACCGTAAAGCACTCTGCTTTTGGAATAAATCGCCGTCTCAGGCGAATTAAGATATTTCGGCTGAATTGTATCGTCTAAAACCCTGCCTCCGAATGCAACAATCCTGCCGGTAATATCAAAAATCGGAAAGATCACCCTGTTGATAAAAAAATCTTTTTCACCGGATATAACTCCGGATTTGTAAAGTAAGTCCTTTGAATATCCTTTTTTGACGGCGGCATTAAAAAGCGTGCTGGATGATTTAGGGGCATAACCTATTTGAAACTTCTCTATCGTTTCGTCGGTCAATCCCCTTTTTTTGAGGTAGTTTTTTATTACAGCGTTTTCGGCAAGATGCTTCTGAAAAAATAAACCGGCATCATTTGAAATGTTATAAATTGTTTCTCTTTCTTTCGCCAGTTTATCATCCGTATTTGAATATGTCTCTTTTATTTCTATATTGCATTTTTTGGCAAGTTTGCGGATGGCTTCGGGATAAGTAAGTCCATCCATTTTCATTATGAAACCTATCGCGTTGCCGCCGACATTGCAACCGAAACAGTGAAAAATCTGCTTCTCGGGATTCACGATGAACGAAGGGGTTTTCTCATTATGAAACGGGCATCTCGCCTTAAAATTCCTGCCTGACCTTGTAAGACGAACATAACCCTCAATAACTTCTACAATATCACAAGCACTTAAAACATTCTGGATAGTTGCTTCCTGAATTGACATATTTAACAATTTAATAACCACGAATTAACACTAATGAACACGAAAAAACAAGCCACAGAATCACACAGAAAAAACACAGAAAAAGACATTTCAGTGAAGTTCTGTGAAATTCTGTGGCAAAAGATTTTTAGTAAATTCGCGTCTATTCGTGGCTTTACTTCTATCTTTTAATTATTGGATTTTTGATTGGCGGTCGCCACGGCGACTTAGCCGCTGTGTTTTATTCGACGGAAACCGGAACAAGGGATGAAATCAACGGGACCAAACTTATTTTCCACTTTATCAAAAAGCAGATTAAGTCCGAGCGTATCGCTGGAAATGTGACCTGCAACTACTATGTTTATATTTGACTTTTCGGCGTTTTTTAAGTGTTCATCCGACATATGCATCGCTACAATCGTTCCGACGCCCGCATAAGATAGTTTTTCCAAAAATTCAACCGCACCTTCCGTGCCGCCGGTCATATCAACAAAGATTTTACCTGCGCGATTTTCTTCGTTTCCGACCAGTATTTTAGGACCCACCGTTTCGACAACTGCGTTTTTATATTCCGGAATTGTTTTTAATGTTTTAATCACATCCGAAACAAAATACGGTTTCACCGAGTCAAATTTTTCCTGAAGATACTTCACGACATGATTATCGGCAACCGTATGGGCGCACATAAAAGGAATCCCTAAAAGTTTTGCGGCGTCGCCGGTTTTCGTGTGATTCACCGGCATTACCCTGTGAGCAACCTCTTTCATCCTTTTTGACAAAAGCCCTTCGGCAACATTTATCGGCACGCCGAATTTTTCAAGAATCTCCGACTGCATACCCATAACCTCGTAAAAATTGGCATATGCGTAACCGGACGGATGATGAGAAAGAACTAAATCAATTTTTTTCCCGGATTTTTTAAGATATTCCGCCAATACAATTTCTGCCGTGTCAATATCAATACCGATGAGAACCGATTTTACTTCTTCTTCGCCGGAACCGTTCAATATCCTTGTATCCTTGTAAGGATTTTTCAGCGACTCCGTATCAAACTCTGATTTTTTTTCATTATCAAGTTTATCATATCTCTGCTTTGAAACTGACAAACCTTTTCTTACCTGTTCAGGACCTCTCGGATCGGACAAAATCCCCTCTTCTACGACGAAATTATAAAACTCTTTTAATTTCAATTTACACCTCCAAAAAATAGGTTCTGTAGTTCAGCCACAGAATTTCACAGAACTTCACTGAAAGTT
>PEVQ01000223.1 GCA_002780205.1 Elusimicrobia bacterium CG06_land_8_20_14_3_00_38_11 | reverse complement strand
CTTTACCCGTTTTCGTTTTTGTATTATTTAGGATTTGTTATTTCACAAAAAATTAAAAAAAGCAGACAGAAAAAATTGCTTCGTAAAGTGATTTCCGTAGGCAATATTACCGTCGGAGGAACAGGCAAAACCCCGGTCGTAATTTATTTGGCGGAATTATTAAAAAGTTTGAATAAAAAGGTTTGTGTGATTTCAAGAGGGTATAAGTCGGAAGTTGGAAGTCGGAAGTCGGAAGTGGTATCGGATGGCAATAAAGTTTTATTAGGAGCAAAACTTGCCGGCGACGAGCCGTATCTCATAGCAAAATCTCTTACTGGCGTTCCGGTGATTGTATGCCAAAACCGATACAAAGCCGGACTTTTTGCGATTGAAAAATTCGGCGTTGATATTATAATGTTAGACGACGGATTCCAGCACCTAAATCTTTTTAGAAATATAGATATCGTCTGTATAAATGCTCTCAATCCGTTCGGGAATTCGATGCTTTTACCGGCCGGTTATTTGCGCGAACCGGTAAGAAATATAATTAGGGCTTCGGCATTTATAATAACAAGATGCGATAAAATAACTGCTGAAAAACTGGAAGGCATAGAAAGTGTCATAAAAAAATATAACAATTTTTCTCCGATTTTTCATGCCCATTTTGTTAAGAAAATTTTTCATAGAAACGGTCGCGAAACACCGTCGGATATGCTTATAGGACAAAATGTTATCGCTATTTCCGGCATCGCCGTCCCGGAGGATTTTGAGACGACACTTAAAGAATCGGGTGTTAATTTGCTGATTCATAAAAAATATTCCGACCACTATTTTTTTAAGGATGCCGATATAAAAAGATTTTATGATGATGCTGCGGAATTTCAGGCGGTTATAATTACAACCGCAAAAGATGCTGCACGGCTACCGGAGGATTTCCCTTGTTATATTCTTGATGTAAAACTTGAGGTTCAGGAAAAAGACGAAGTAAAATATTTTTTGGAGGTTCAACTTGCTAAAGAAAATTGATTTAATTTTATATTACGGACTTTTTGTTCTGGCTTTTGTTTTGCCTGTATCAATCGCGGCAACAAATACCGTTTGGATTTTCCTATTTTTTGTATGGCTCATAAAAATTGTGAAGAAAAAATCGACGGATTTTTCGTCGCCGTTAACATTTGCAATTTTAATTTTTTTCGGGGTTACGGCGCTTTTTTCTCTGTTTGGCCTTGATTATAAACGAAGCATAAAAGGACTGAACTCCGAAATGTTATTCCTTATTTTTTTTCTTGTTTTTTCAAATGTTAGAAATTTTAATCATGCTAAAAAAATAATGTATGTATTTTTAGTATCATCCGCTGTAATGGGTTTTCTGGGATTTTTACAATACTTGATAGGAAAAAACTTCATCAATGCAGAAATTTTCAGTATGTTGGACGGGAGAGCACACGGGACCAGGTCTTGGCCCCAAACATATGCCGAAGGGCTTTTAATGGCTCTTCCCGTTTCTTTTTACTTCATATTGCATTACAGAAAAAAGATTTTTTATTCGGCGGCAATCCTTATATTTTTAGGCATATTTTTTAGTTATGTAAGAATGGTTTGGATATCAACGGTTATACTTATGGGCACAATTTTTTTGATGTATATTAAGCGGTTAAAAAATCTGGTTTATATCATTATTGCAGTTTCTGTCTTGGTTATGATTTCAAATGTATTTACAGATACCCGTAAAAGTATTTTTAAAAGGGCTACTGATTTTAGCGACCCGGTGCGTATAACGATGTGGAAAACATCTTTTGAAATTTTCAAAGATTATCCGCTGTTAGGGGTGGGATTAAAAAATATAAAAAAAGTTTATCCGTATTACTATCAAAAATTAAATTTCTCAAAAGAGTTTTACATGCTTTCGCATCTGCACAGTACTTTTATACATATACTGGTTGAAAGAGGAATTATCGGATTTCTGGCTTTTCTGTATCTGTTTCCGGTTTATTTTTACTATGGTATAAAAAAAGCGAAATGTGTAAGCGAGGAAGAAAAATTTTTTATTTACGGCTGTCTTTTTGCAATTTTCGGATTTTTATTATCAGGTCTTACGGAATATGTATATGGTGATTCTGAAATTCAGATGATTATGTGGTTTTTGATGGCGTTGACGTTTTACAAAAGTCGGGCAGTTTTTATTGACAGAGACGGAACCATAAACGAGGATATGCATTATTCTGCCGACGAGCGGAAATTGAAAATTCTGGAAAGTTCATATCCTGCGATAAAATTATTAAATCAAGCGGACTACAAGGTTATAATCATCACCAATCAGTCGGGAGTAGCGAGAGGAAATTTTTCCGAGAAGGATGTCAAAAAATTAAACGAAGTTATCACAAGAAAATTGAAAGAAAAAGATGCCATAATAAACGATGTCTATTTCTGCCCTCATCACCCCGACGAAAATTGCAGTTGCAGAAAACCGGAACCCGGGATGATTTTACGGGCAAAAAAAAATCTCAACATAGATATTAAAAATTCCTATATGGTCGGAGATATGCAGTCGGATATTGACCTCGCAAAAAATGCAGGGGTAAAATCGGTCTTTGTTTTAACAGGAGCAGGAATTGATGTAAAAGGTGCGGACTATACCGCAAAGGATATTTTAGATGCTGCTGAATGGATTATTAGTCAAGTTGATTGATGACAGTGATTTTAGAAAACGATTACGGCGATGTTTTATCGCTGTAATCTTTGTTTTTATCGCTGTAATCATTTATAGTGAAGAAAAAAAATTGCCGGTTGAAGAAAAACTTGTCTATGATGTATATTGGAAGTTTGTAAAAGTGGGTTATGGAATGCTTGAGATAAAAGGCATCGTGGATTTTAACGGAAAAAAGGCATACCATATTTATTCAGAAGCAAAGTCGGCGCCATTTTTTGATGTGTTTTTTAAGGTGCGTGATACAAACGAATCATGGATTGATGTTGAAAATTTTTACTCGCTTGCCTTTAAGCAGAAGATAAATGAAGGTAAATTCAAAAGGGAAAAAAGAACGGATTATGACCAGCAAAAACATGTTGCAGTGAATAACAAAGGCGAAATTATTGAAGTTCCGGAAAATGTTTTGGATGTATTGGCAGCACTTTATTGGGTTAGAACGCAGGAACTTAAACCAGATGATACATTGACAGTAAATGTAAATTCCAGTAAAAAAAATTACAGGATGAAAGTAAAAATTCATAATAGAGAAAAGATAAAAATTAACGGCAAAAAATATGGGACCATTGTTGTCGAGCCGGATTTGCAGGATGCGGGAATATTTAAGCAAAAAGGAAGAGTTCTTATCTGGATGACCGACGATGAGTATCATATACCTGTTAAAATGCAATCTAAAATTGCCGTCGGCTCGATTGTTGCAGAATTGAATAACGCAGATGACCGCAGATAAAAGGAAACGCAGATAACCGCAGATTTATCAGCGGGAATCAGCGTTGTAGGAGCGAATTTATTCGCCCTCAAATCAGCGGTAATCGGCGATTAGGAGGAGAAAAATGTTAAACCTTAAAAATGTAAAAAGATACCCGCTGGTGAAAAGAAAAAGCAAGGTGCAGTTAAGTATGTTTGCCAAGCCCGTCGGGAAAGAATTTTTGGAAACAGTTCCGGATGTACTCGCCGGAAAAAACTTCAAGGAACTTGTAAGAAGAATTATTATCGCGAGAAAAAATAAAAGGCCCATAATTTTTATGTTCGGGGCGCATATAATTAAATGCGGGCTTTCCCGATTTGTTATTGATATGATGAAAAGGAATATTATTACGGCAATCGCGACAAACGGTGCATCAGTCATACATGATTTTGAAATTTCATATTGCGGGAAAACATCTGAGGATGTTGAAAAACAATTAAAAGACGGTAAATTCGGGATGGCTTTTGAAACAGGAAAATTTATAAATGAGGCGGTAAAATACGGCGACCAAAAAAATTGGGGACTTGGTGAGTCAATCGGGCAAATGGTAAATGAAAAGAAACTGAAGTTTTATAAAGAAAGCATTTTTGCAAACGCGTATAAACTAAAAATTCCCGCAACGGTTCATGTCGGCATCGGAACTGATATAATTTATCAGCATCCGGAGTGCGACGGCGCCGGTTGGGGCAAGACATCCTACAATGATTTTCTGAAACTCGCCGAAGTTATTTCAAAACTTGAAGGCGGAATAGTGCTTAATTTCGGCTCTGCAGTAATCCTACCTGAAGTTTTTCTCAAAGCATTAAATCTTGTAAGGAACCTCGGATATAAAGTAAGAAATTTTACCGCTGCTAATTTTGATATGAATTACCAGTACCGCGCTTTTGAAAATATCGTCTCCCGCCCTGCCGGAAACAACGGTTTTTACTTC
This sequence comes from Elusimicrobia bacterium CG06_land_8_20_14_3_00_38_11, assembly GCA_002780205.1. Lineage (GTDB taxonomy): Bacteria > Elusimicrobiota > UBA8919 > UBA8919 > UBA8919 > UBA8919. Next base: position 439 of record PEVQ01000223.1, on the reverse strand, counting down.
ATCGGCCACCACGAAATAATGCTTCCGCTTTTATATGGATGTTTAACAAAATACGCGCACGACCTTACCCAAAATTTGAAGATTTGAAATAATTGCAAGATTTAGTAAATTGCGAACTAAAGAGTAAGAGGGAAACAGCCCCTGTGAAATGATAATAAGCAAACCGAGGCAGAGGCTCAAAAGAAGGGAAACAACCGGACAGGGACTGGAATGCTTGGAGGTTCGTCAAGTTTGTAGCAACTTTTGACTGATTTACCGACGACAAGTGGTCAAAAAAACTTGTTTTAAGCAAATTCACCTGATTTTTGTAGTTGCAGGGTAACCCTGCAAAAATGTATTCGGGGAGTGAATCTTTGCTTAAGAAGACAAAAACAGTCTCTACAACTACAGTTTTAGCGAGGAAACCTCGCTGCTACATCTACATCAGCCCCGATAAGGC
>PEVQ01000074.1 GCA_002780205.1 Elusimicrobia bacterium CG06_land_8_20_14_3_00_38_11 | reverse complement strand
TATGGTTGAAAGGAAATGGTATTGGATTGATGCAAACGGCGAGGTTTTGGGACGGCTTTCAACGGTTGCCGTGGGTATTTTACAGGGTAAAACGAAGCCGGAATACTCGCCGAACTCGGATATCGGCGATTTCGTGCTTGTAACAAATGCTGCGAAAGTGAAAATGACCGGCAACAAGTTGGAGCAGAAACTGGATTACAGGCATTCCGGTTATCCCGGCGGTGACAAATACATTCTTTACAAGGACCTGATGCTGACTGACCCGGAAAAAATCATCAAACTTTCTATAAGCGGAATGCTGCCCAAAAACCGCCTGCGTACAAAACGACTGAGACGGCTTAAAATCTACAAAAACGATGCAAAACAATTGGAGGCAAAATGTCAAAAGATACAAGTAAATTCATCACGGCAATAGGAAGAAGAAAAACGGCGGTGGCGAAGGTTGAACTTTCGCCAGGCAGCGGGAAAGTGGTTGTTAACGACAAACCCTTGGATATTTATTTTGCGGGTTTAATCAGATTTCAGCGTGCCGCATTATCGCCTCTTGAAGCGGTAAAAGTTTCCTCGCAATATGATGTTTCGGCAAGTGTTGCCGGCGGCGGAGTGATGGCACAGTCGGAGGCGCTCAGACACGGCATTGCCCGCGCTCTGGCATCAATTGACGGCGGATTTAAGACGCTCATCAAAAAAGAAGGGTATCTGACCCGCGACGACAGAATGGTTGAGAGAAAGAAACCCGGAAAAGCCAAAGCAAGAAAAAGTTTCCAGTGGACCAAAAGATAAATCACGGATAGAGTCACACGAATAAAGGCACACATTGCGAACAAGACACGAATAACCGCGAAGGCGAGATGCTTCCCCTTCATTTCATTCAGGGTCAGCATGACACCAAAGAAGCAGTCATTCTGACCCCGTACTTGATACGGGGGAAGAATCTTATTCGTGAACATTCGTGATAATATTCGTGATGCGTTATTCGCGATTTCACTATGAAGAAAAAAAGTGCTTCTCTCAGGCGGGTTGCTTAATTGCCTCTGATTTTATCGTATCTGATTTTTGTTGTCCTGCTCTTGCCGCTCGTAATAGAGTTTTTTTTCTTTTCAACCGTCTTAGATATCGCTGTCTAATTTGGTGCCTTCTCGTTTCCTGTTTTCGCCTGCTCATTATCATTCCTCCTTGAATGCGAAGACGGTAAATGTGTATAAATCGGCGTCTTCTTTTTTCCACGCATCAGGTTCAAGTCCTGCTTTCTGCCAGCATAATTCCGATAAAAATGCTTCTTTTTTAGAAAGTTCGGGATGTTCCCAGACCTGTGGCAGAAAAAGTCCCGACCGAAATCCTTTTCGCACAACAACGCCGTGTTTTCCTTCAATAATTTCGTCAGGTGAAGAAATCTTTTTCAACGGTGATAAAACCGAAATTTCAATTTTCACATCTTTCAGTTCATTTTTTGTAATCGGAGAAAATCTGTAATCCTCAACTGCCGCGGCGATTGCTAATTCCGTTACCGCCTGATGTAAAGGCATTCTCGCCTCGGTAGTTCCGATGCATCCTCTAAGATTATGATTTTTTTCAAGCGTTACAAACACTGCACCGTTGTTCAGCAATTCAGAATTTGTCGTCTTAAATTTTGGAATTTTTCCATTATTCAAATAACTTTCAATGGAATTCCGAGCAATTTTTAATAATTCTTTTTGCGATTCTTTCGTTAATGAAAACTCTTTTTCTTCTAACTTGGGATTTCGGACTTCGGACTTCGGACTTCCGGTCGTTTTCACGAATGCCGCCGCCCCATAGCCGACAACCCGCCCTTCATCACCGTAAGCGGATGCCGCCGAGTTTGAATAATTTATTATAACGGACTTATCCGCACCCAAAATTTTTGATGCCTCCATAACTGTTAAAACTGCTGTCAATCCGCAAAGTGTGCAATGCAATTCTATAATTCCTTTTGATAGCCATTTTTCGTCTGCTTTTATCAACTGATCGGACTTGAATTTTTCTATTACTTTAAGAATATCTTTGTCAACTATTTCGGCGTCACTTTTTTTTGGGTAATGCGTCATATCTGTTGATGCAACAAGCAATACATATTTTTTAGAATTGTTAACTGCCCTTGCAATTACTTTGGCAACCTCTTTGTATGATTGTTCGTCATTTATAAGAATTGCTACAATTCGGAAATTTTTTAGAGTTTTCTGTAAAAATGGAAGTTGAACTTCCAGCGAGTGTTCGGGAATATGGACATCACTATTCGTCTGAAATATTTTTGATGACAAAAGTTCGTTTGTAAGTTGCTTGTCTATTTCAATTTCACCCAGCGGGGTTGAAAAATTGCCGCCCGTCCACAGTGATGCACCTTCAATCGGATAATTATGACTTGGGCCGATTAAAATTACCGTGTCAATTTTTTCTCCTTCAATCTGTTTGTAGGACCATGCCGCCGTTTGTCCCGAAAAAACATAGCCCGCGTGAGGTGAAATCAGTCCGATAATTTTGCCGTTTAAGTTCTGTTTTTTTGTTTTTGACAAAAATTCATCTACAATTTTTGAGAGTTCGTTTTTATTCGCCGGATAAAACTGTCCTGCCACTGCCGGAACACGTGTCATTTTATCCTCCTTGCTATCGCAACTATTTACCGGAAAAACCAACAACAACAATAATAAATTAAAAAACTTCACGGCAAAAATTCTACAATTTTTTAGCAACAATGTCAAGCAGAATTTTAAAAATAAAAAAAATAAAAAAAACACTTGACAAAATTATTATTATTTAATATAATCCCAATAGTTTATGGAAATTAGGTATATTAACAATAATAATTGGCAGAATTTTCTTCTTAACCAGATAGGAAAATATAATGTTTTTTCTCTTTTTAAACAAGGAGATGCCGTGCCTACCGGCAGGCAGGCGGATTATAATTATGCAATGCTTTCTGCTGAAAATCTTAAGGATACCATTTTAGGGAAATACCGGCCAATAGTGCCGATAAAATCATTTTTCTTTCCGCTTTCGGAAAAAATCCTGCCGTTTAACAAAAAAAAACCGCAGATTATTGTCGGAGTGAAAGCATGCGAACTTGCTCATCTTCGAATTCTTGATGCAATGTTTTTGGGCGGTGAATACAAAGACCCCGTCTACGAAGAAGCAAGGAAAAATACGGTGCTCATTTCCGCCGATTGTACTTCAGCGAAGGATTGCTGCTTTTGTTCAGTAATAGAAGGTGCTCCATATCCTACCTACGGATTTGATATAAATCTCAGACCCATTGAAAATGGTTTTGTAGTGGAAATTTTAAGCGAAAAGGGAAAAGAACTTGTTGAAAGCAACGGTTTGCTTTTCCAGCCGGCGGTTGATGATCATATTGCCGAGTCGGAAAAAAGCAGAGTGAAAGTCAACGAACTTGTCCTTAAGATAAATAAAGATTTTAATTTTGCAAAAGTACTTGGCGAAGCCGTAAAACTACCGAGAACAGATTTGTGGAAAGATGTTACGAAGGAGTGCGTTGAGTGCGGCGGTTGCCGATTTGTCTGTTCAACCTGCTATTGTTTTTTAATCGGCGAACAGAAAAATTTTGAAAAATTTCGTCTTTGGGATGCCTGTCAATTTAAGGGTTATGCCCGTGTTGCCGGCGGTGCAAATCCGCGCCCAACAAAAGAAAAAAGATACAAGAATCTTTATTCGTGCAAGTTTGATTATCGCCGGCAAAATTTCGGTTTTTATGCCTGTACCGGTTGCGGCAGATGCATTGAGGTTTGTCCCGCAGAGATAGATATAAGAAAAGTGCTATCACGAATAGAGGCACACGAATAGAGGCACACATCACGAACAAGGCACGAATAACTGCATTAATTTTATTCGTGAACATTCGGGATAAAATTCGTGATGTGTTATTCGCAAGTTAATTATGAAAAACATTTATCAGCCAATAAAATCAGAAGTGCTGAAAATTACCGACGAAAGTTCAAACATAAAAACATTTACACTCAAACCGGTAGAGAAGTTTTCTTTTGTAACCGGCCAATTTATAGAATTATCTCTTGATGGGATTGGCGAAGCGCCTTTTACACCGTCTTCATCTCCGTATCAAACAGAGACAATAGATGTTACTATAATGAAAGCGGGTTATGTGACTGAAAAACTCCACCAGTTGAAAAAAGGCGCTCTTGTCGGCATTCGCGGACCTTACGGCAAGGGCTATCCGATTGAAGAAATGTTTGATAAAGAGGTTTTAATCTTAGGCGGCGGCGTCGGTATGGCTCCGTTGCGGTCTTTTCTTTTAACGCTTGTTCATAATATAGAAAAATTCAAGAAAATTATTTTGTGTTATGGTGCTAAAAGTCCCGAAGACATTATTTACAAGTCCGAATTTGAAAAATGGAATAAAATAAAAAAGTTAGATATTTTGAGAAGCGTGGATAAATGTCCCGTCGGTGTGTGGAAAGAAAGTATCGGTGTTGTAACCTGTCTTTTGGATAAGGCGAAATTTGATTTGAAAAATGCGGTTTCAATTGTCTGCGGTCCGCCTATTATGATGAAATTCGGCGCCCGCAAACTTTTAGAATTGGGCTTCCCGCCGGAAAAAATTTATCTTTCAATGGAAAAAAATATGTCCTGTGGTTTAGGGAAATGCGGGCATTGTCAGTTGGGTCCATATTTTGTTTGCAAGGATGGTCCTGTTTTTACTTACGATAAAATAAAGGACTTAGAAGAGTTGTGGGATTAAAAAATGAATAAAAAACAAATAGAATTTATAGTGAATATCTGTGAAAAAACTATTATTTACTAACAAGAGCGGAATATACTTTACATGGAAGATGGTGTCATGCTGAACTTGATTCAGCATCTATAGACCCTGAAACGAGTTCAGGGTGA
>PEVQ01000016.1:4199-11728 GCA_002780205.1 Elusimicrobia bacterium CG06_land_8_20_14_3_00_38_11 | reverse complement strand
CCGCCGATAACAACGACGATTGCCGCTGATAAATCCGCGGTCATCTGCGTTGCTTTTTATCTGCGGTCATCTGCGATCTCAACTTCCCTATCGCAGGTTCGCCGACTTTTGGAAAAAAAACATCGCCTTTTTTAAGCGGACAAACTTCCTGTATGGCACATTCCTCGGATGCTAAATAAAATTTAGAACCGTTCCTTGCGGCAACTAACGGTCTAAGTTTAAGACGGTCGGTAAATCCGAACATCATTTTACCGTCGGAAACGATTATTGCCGATGGCCCATTTATCAGGGCGCTTCCGTAAATTATCCGTAATGTTTCAAAAAAGTTTTTTGAAACATCCGGCATTCTTTCTATTTCCGACCACAGCGGTGGGCACAAAATTTTATGGGCAACCGCCATCGGTAATTTGTGTTTTCTTAAAAGTAAATCAAAAAGATAAAGAATCACCTCGCTGTCCGTATGTAGTGTCAACTGATATCCGAACTCTTCAAGGTATCTCTTGTTTATTCCGTAAGACGATATTTCTCCATTGTGAACGATTGAAAAATTCAAAAGCCCGAAAGGATGAGCGCCTCCCCACCAGCCGGGAGTATTCGTCGGAAATCTGTCGTGGGCGAGCCAGCAATAGCCGCTGTATTCTTCAAGTTTGTAAAATTTCCCGATGTCTGATGCAAAACCGACACCTTTGAATATTCCCATATTTTTACCTGAAGAAATCACAAATGCACCGGATTGAGCGGCATTTATTTTCATAACGGAGCGCATCACAATGTCCTCTTGGGTCATTTCATAAAACTGTTTTTTGATTTCGTCTTTTACTCTGAGAAAATATCGGAATAATAGCGGGCGATTGACGATTGACTTTACCGTTCGCGTCGGGATGGGCTCTTCTTTTACAATTTCAAAATCATGTTTCAGATAACTTTCAGTATTTTCGCGCGCTTTCTCATCGTTATAAATTATGTGAAAACAAAAATCGTCTTTATGAGCGGGATAAATACCATAGCCGGCAAAACCGCCGCCGAGACCGTTCGCACGCAGATACATTTTTGAGATTGCATGAATTATCTCTTCGCCGGAAAACCTGTTCCCTTTCTCGTCAATTATTCCTGCTATTGAACATCCCATATCAAAACCAATTAAAAATGTAAAAACTTGTCCCGCTTTAGCGGGATTTAAAATTAAAAATTTATGTGAAAAATTTTATAAAACAATATACCACCGTTTTTCATTTTTAACTTTTAATTTTTAATTGCCCTTACAGTATCGGCAGATATTTTTTGAGTTCGTAGTCGGTAATCTGCGTGCGATACATATCCCACTCTATCTTTTTGTTTTCTATAAATTTGTTGAATATATGTTCCCCGGGCGTCTTTTTTAAAAGTTCGCTTTTTTCTGCAAGTTCAATCGCTTCAATTAAAGAACCCGGCAGTGAAAATATTTTTTCTGATAATCGCTCTTCTTCCGTCATGTGGAAAATATCTTTTTCTATCGGTTCGGCCAGCGGCAGTTTCTTTTTTATACCGTCAAGACCGGCGGCAAGCATTACCGAAAACGCGAGATACGGATTACATGCGGGGTCAGGGAACCGCAATTCAATTCGGGTTGCAATTTCTTTTCCGGGCTTGTACATAGGAACGCGGACAAGAGCCGAGCGATTTCTGCTCGCCCACGAGATATAAACCGGCGCTTCATAACCTGGAACCAAACGCTTGTAAGAGTTCACCCATTGATTTGTAATCGCACAGATTTCCGGAACATGTTTTAAGACACCTGCGATATAACTTTTTGCAAGCGTCGATAAATGATATTTGTCTTTTGCGTCGAAAAAGGCATTTTTGTTTCCCTTAAAAAGCGATTGATGGACATGCATTCCGGAACCGTTTTCACCGAACAACGGCTTGGGCATAAATGTAGCGTAAAGACCTTTTGAATATGCAACCTGTTTGACGACGACTTTGTAGGACATCACATTGTCAGCCATTGTAAGTGCATCGGTGAAACGCAGATCAATTTCATGCTGACTCGGTGCGACCTCGTGATGCGAGTACTCAACTTTTATTCCCATCTTTTCAAGATTGAGAACTGTGTCACGCCTCAAATCCTGCGCTTCGTCAAGAGGGACATAATCAAAATAGCCGCCTTCGTCAATTATTTCCGGCGACTTATCCGACTTGAAATAAAAATATTCCAATTCCGGACCGACATTAAAAGTAAGCCCGAGTTTTTTCGCTTCATCAAGATTTTTTTTCAAGATATATCTCGTGTCGCCGTCATAATGAGTTCCGTCGGGATTTAATATATCGCAAAACATTCTCGCTACTTTTTCTTCCTGAGTCCGCCACGGAAGTATAACATAAGTTTCCGGATTGGGTTTGGCAATTAAATCCGATTCAAAAATTCTCGCAAAGCCCTCAATTGAGGAGCCGTCAAAACCCATTCCTTCCGATAATCCACCTTCCAGTTCCCTCTGTGTAATTGTGAATGACTTCAAAACACCGAGAATATCAACAAACCACAACTTGATAAACTGCACATTTTCCCGTTTCACATCCGCCAAAACATCCCTTGCCGTTTTCATAACCGATACCTCCGTTCAGGATTGAGCCAGTTAAAAGTTTGATTTACCGACGGAAATTCTACTGAGTAAAAATTTGCTTTACCCCCACATTTCCCCGTCGGAAACCCTCCTTACCGTCTCAACGCTCTATTACCATCTTTTGCTATCTTTTAGACATTTTCCCTGATATTTTTACTGCTTTTCCATCGTTTTTTCTTGACTTTCCGTCAATCTTTTGATATAATATATCGTAGATAGACCACGCTGTTTGATTTTACCCTCTGATAAACATTTTTTACAAATAGGTCCTACCTCGTCTGCCTTATATGTTTTTGTTTGACCTCTTATAGAGAAACTGAAATCCTGTATATTACTTAACTTTTAACAGCCTCGGATTAAGGATTAAGTCGCTCACTGAGTTTACCCCGTAGATTCCGTGTCAAGCACGGAATGACATACGGGGTCCGCTTTAAGTATTAAGTTTCTTAATCCTTACAACTTATCACTTAATCCCTTTTTTCATTTTACTAAATAAATTTTGGAATGTCAACTTTTTTTACATTATCATAATCATAAAAATTTAGTTATTGACAAAATAAGTTATTTTTGTAAAATAATATCACTTGGAAAGTTTTTAGGCTGAAACCCATTTGTAAAAAATTCGTAATGGCACTGAAAACAACATCGTTTTTTAAGATATCGGGAAATGTCAGAAGTTGTCAAAAATAGAAAAATGTTCTTGCAATTTACCGACGAGAAAATAGAAAATATTAAAACATAGACGGCAAGCGGGCTCTTAGCTCAGTTGGTCAGAGCAGCTGACTCATAATCAGCGGGTCGGGGGTTCAAGTCCCTCAGAGCCCAACAAAGTCAATTAAAAATTAAAAAACTTGTTCCGCTTTAGCGGGATTTAAAATGAAAAATTCTGCTGTTGAGATATTATCACGGCTGAAAAAATATTATCCCGATGTAAAAAAAACAGCATTGACATTTTCAAATCCGCTGGAAATTCTCGTTGCAACAATTCTTTCCGCACAATGCACGGATGAACGGGTCAATAAAATTACTCCGTTTCTTTTTGCTAAATATAAAAAAGCATCCGATTACGCCGCCGCCGCGCCAAAAGTTTTTGAACAGGAAATAAAATCTGCCGGTTTTTATCACAACAAGGCAAAAAATATAATAGGCGCCTGCAAAATTATTGACGAAAAATATAGCGGTAAAGTTCCCGATACTATGGAAAATTTGTTGGAACTTCCCGGAGTTGCAAGAAAAACGGCGAATATCGTGTTAGGGAATGCTTTCGGGAAAATTTTTGGTATCGCGGTTGATACGCATGTAAAACGTTTGTCGTTTCGTTTGGGGCTTTCTAAAAACAACAGTCCCGAAAAAATAGAGCAGGACTTGATGAAAATTTTTGATAGAGGCGATTGGTTTGCTCTTTCCAATCTTTTAATAGAACACGGAAGAAATATTTGCAAGGCACAAAAACCCGACTGCAAAAATTGTTTTTTACGGGACTTATGTCCCAGAATAAATGTTCCGGGCAATTAGCTCAGCGGGAGAGCACTCCCCTCACACGGGAGGGGTCGCAGGTTCAAACCCTGCATTGCCCACCAGCAAAAATCCCCAATAATTAAGATAAATTTGGATTTCATTTTTCTCCTACATAAAATATTTTTGGTTCTGTAATTTAGCCACAGATTATCACAGAATTTCACTGAAAAGTCTTTTTCTGTGTTTTTCTGTGTCATTCTGTGGCTACCATTTTTTACTTTACAGAACCATATTTTTGTTCTATCAAATAAAGTTTTTTTACACAACCAAAGCAAGATTGTCACGGTGAATTACCTCGTCGTAATCCTTTCGGCAGAGGATTTTTTCTATATCTTGCGATTTGTGTCCTTTGATTTTTTCTATTTCATCCGATGAATAGAAAACAAGCCCTTTGGCGATTTCAGAGTTTTCGCGGACAACGCTTACAACGGCGCCTTTTGTGAAATTTCCTTCTATTTTCGTAATGCCCGAAGGCAGCAGTGATTTGCCTTTTTCAAGTATTGCTTTTGCGGCGCCTTCGTCAATAAAAATTTTTCCGGAAACGCTTGCGCCGAAAGCAATCCATTTTTTCCTGCCGTCAATTTTAACATCTGTTAAAAATCTCGTGCACCTAACGCGACCGGAAATTATATCCGAAATACATACATTTTTTTTGCCGTTTGCTATATGTGTTTCAATACCGGAAGCAGTTGCAATTTTTGCGGCTTCTATTTTTGACAGCATTCCGCCGACCGAAAATCCGCAGCCGGCATCGGATGTTGCATATTTTTCAATATCAACAGAAATTTTTCTTACTTCTAAAATTAGTTCCGCATTTTTATTTTTTTTTGGATTTCCATTATAAAGACCGTCAACATCGGTGAAAATTATCAAATGGTCGGCGGCAACTTTTGAGGCAACGATTGCCGAAAGCGTATCGTTATCTCCAAAATTAATTTCTTCCGTAGCAACGGTATCGTTTTCGTTAATGATAGGAATTACTTTCCACGATAAAAGTTTCAGAATCGTGTTTCTTGCGTTAAGGTATTTGCTTCTATCCTCAAAATCATTTTTTGTAAGAAGTATCTGCGCAACGGAAATGCCGTATTTTAAAAGGACATTTGTCCATTTATTCATAACATCTACCTGACCTACGGATGCTGCGGCTTGTTTTGAAGGTAAATCAGAGGGCTTTTTTTTGAGAGACAATTTTAACATACCCGTCGCAATAGCGCCGGAGGAAACAATAATAATTTCATTTTTCATGTTGTGAAATGAAGCAATTCCCTCGGCGATTTTTGAGATAACATTCTGCGATGCAATAAGTCCGCTTCCGATTTTTACGATAACCCTATTCTTCATAACTGAACTCATAATTCCCCACCTTAACCGTGTCGCCGGTTTTTACACCCTCTTCTTTCAGCCGTTGGTCAATACCGATTTTTTTCAGTATATTCTGAAATCTTCTCGCTGATTCTAACTCCTTGAAATTGGTCATTGCAACAAGGTCAATTATTTTTCTGCCTGTAATTTCAAAAACATTTCCCTTTTTACGAATGGCAAATTCCGGCTCGTATTTATAATGTGCGCTTTTTATTTCAGCAGGAACTTCTTCTTTCACTGTTTTAATTTTTTTATAAATTTCTTCCGATACCGATTTTACACCCGTATTATTTGCTGCTGAAATCGGGAAAACTTTTTTTCCTTTTTTCTTAAACATTTTTATCGCTTTTTCCGACGACGGTATGTCAATTTTATTGATTGCTACAACCTGTAATTTTTTAGCAAGTTTCTCGGAGTATTTTTTTAATTCTTTGTTGATTGCCAGATAAGTTGAATAGGCATTTTTGTTGCCATATCCGAAAGCATCAACAATATGAAGAATAATTTTCGTCCGTTCTATGTGCCTCAAAAAATCATGGCCCAGACCGCGGCCGGAAGCGGCGCCGTCAATAAGCCCCGGTATGTCAGCAAATACAAGCGTTTTATCGTACAAATGTACTACACCCAAATTCGGCGATAAAGTAGTGAACGGATAATCCGCTATTTTCGGTCTTGCCTGCGATATTTTTGCCAAAAAAGTTGATTTTCCGGCATTGGGATAGCCTATAATTCCGACATCCGCGATTAATTTAAGTTCAAGTTCTACCGTGCATTCCTCGCCCGGCTGACCTGATTCCGAAATTCTGGGCGCGGTATTTTTTGACGACTTAAATGAGGCATTGCCTCTGCCACCGCGGCCGCCGGCGGCAACAATAATTTCCTGATGATGTTTTGTTATGTCCTGTATAATAGCGCCGTTTTTTTTAACAATCGTGCCGAGCGGAACTTTTATTACAAGATTTTCCGCCGATTTACCGTAACAATTATTGCCCCTGCCCTGTTCTCCTTCTTTCGCTCTGTAATGAGAATGTCTTTGCAAATCCAAAAGCGTTTTGAGGTTTTCATCGCCGACAATTATTACATCGCCGCCGCGACCACCGTTGCCTCCATTAGGACCGCCGAACGGCCTGAATTTTTCGCGCAGAAAAGAAAGGCATCCGTCACCGCCCTTTCCCGCTTTGACAAAAAGTTTCGCTTTATCTATAAACATAAATGAAACGCAGATAACCGCAGACAAAAAACGCAGATGTCCGCAGATAAAATCAGCGGTAATCCGCGTTTAATTGGTGCCAAATCGGCGGTAATCCGCGTAAGTTTACGACGGAATTACGCTTACCTTTTTACGGTCGCCGGTGCCCCACTGAAATTTAAGTTTGCCGGTGATCTTTGCGAAAAGCGTATCGTCTTTGCCGACACCGACATTTATTCCTGCATGATATTTTCTGCCGCGCTGACGCACGATAATGCTTCCTGCCGGAATAATCTCGCCTTCAAAACATTTTACTCCCAACCGCTGGCCGGCAGAATCCCGACCGTTACCCGTTGAACCCTGAGATTTTGTGTGTGCCATGTTAACACCAGTGATTAGTGATTAGTGATTAGTGATTAAGTAACAGATTGCCACGGGACTAAAGTCCCTCGCAATGACATTACTAACCACTTAGCCACTTAACCACTTTTTCGCACCCTGCCTCCTAACCGATTTTTGTAATTTCCACTTCAGTATAATTTTGTCTGTGACCGATTGTTTTTTTGTAGCCCTTTTTAGGTCGTTTTTTGAAGACAATTATTTTTTTATCTTTGATGTTTCCGACGACCTTACCTATTACTTTTGTCGAATCAGTGCTGATTTTTTTGCCTTTGTCCGATGTAAAAATTGATTTAAACTCAACCGTATCGCCGATTTTTTGGGAAAGTTTATCTATTTTTACTGTCTTGCCTTCTTCAACTTTGTACTGTTTTCCGCTTGCTTCAATTATCGCATACATAGAAACTCCTTAAACACCAATTAAGAGTTGAGAATTAAGAATTGAGAATTGAATGTTACTA
>PEVQ01000016.1:0-4145 GCA_002780205.1 Elusimicrobia bacterium CG06_land_8_20_14_3_00_38_11 | reverse complement strand
TTCAGGGTGACAGACGAAGTACTTTACGGATGTAAAGTATTTTATGCTCCCCTTAGTAAAATCCATAATTCTTAATTTTCAATTTTTCAATTCTTAATTGCCGCTATTATATCAAATTATAAAGTTCTGTCAAGTACCTCCAAACAAATTTACATATTTTTAGTGCAACTGTCCATGATTCAAAAAAATATTTTTTTATAATAATTTTTTCCGGGGCGACAAATTTTAACACGACAACCGCCATAATAATATTCAGAATCGTTATAACGATATATGAAAATACTTTACCGGTTTTTTTTACATCCGACTGACCTATTGATAACGACTCAAAATTCAAAAAAATGTGAAAAGAGTATGAAACCCCGACGAAAAAAAACAACCACTCAATATATTTTGAAACAGGTAAAAAAAAAGCAAGAATATAAAAAATGAAAATTATTAAAAATGTATAGATGGGGAAAAAATACGGCGCCAGAGATATCAAAAAATTGCTTTTGCTAGTAATAACACTTCCGCTTTTTGAAGATACATTAAATTCTTTAATCTTTCCTCTGAACAAAATCGTCCAAAATGCATGCGTCAACTCGTGGCCAAAAACATATACTCGGCCGGGAACCGATTTTACCAGAAAAACCGCAAAAAAAATCACGAAACCCGTCAGAAACCAGATTTCGGAAGAATTTAAAGGTATTAGAGAAACGACAAGTTTCCCGAATGATATTAACAATCCGATTGCGAACGGGATTAATGCTACGGCTATTACTGATTTGATGGAAATTTGCAAATTCTGTTTCTTCCTTTGTGTTTCGCCTGATAAAGCGCCCTGTCCGACTGCCCTATAAACTCCTCTTTGCTTACAACTTTGTCCCAGGATGAAACACCAATGCTTGTCGTTATCGGCACGGATTTACCGTCAATCGTGAAACACTCCTTCTCAATAAGATAGCGAAGATGTTCCGCAACCTGTTCGGCGCCCGTTATGCCTGTTTCAGGAAGAATTATGGCAAACTCTTCGCCGCCGTATCTTGCCGCTATATCAACCTTTCTGATGTGGTCTGAAATTATTTTCGCAAATTTTTTAAGCACATAGTCGCCTTCCTGATGACCGTAGGCATCATTCACTTTTTTGAAATGGTCAATGTCCAACATCAAAAGCGAGATATTTGAGTTGTATCTTTTCGCACGGATTAGTTCGCTCTCTAAACGATTCTGAAAATATCTGTGAATAAAAAGTTTGGTAAGACCGTCGGTAATCGCAAGTTCGTACAGTTGGGCATTGTGAAGCGCAATCGCGGCATGGTCGGCAAGATTGCCCAAAAAAACCAAATCGTAATTCCCCCATTCCGTCCTGTTTTTTTTATTCATCAAAATTAACACTTCCTCAGTTCTTTCGCTAACGGTGAGAGGAAGAATGAGCGCCGATTTCACGTCCTGTATTTTTTTAGAAAGATGTGCAAACCTTTCGTCGGAAGATAGGTCTTTTACTATTTCTGAATTTTTAATTTTCATATCGCAACTGCCGGCGGGACACAATTCGTTTATTCCGGTAATACCGCGGGCAACTGCGGGTGAAAATTTCCCGGTCTCGCCGCGAACGCACAAAAGCCCTTTTTCAACCTTTGCGATTTCCACAAATACGCCTAAAATTTTATCAAGCAAGACGGATACCTCAAGAATGCCGGCGATATCGCCGGATGCCTTGTGAAGTGCATAAAGATCGTTTCTCATCATCTCCAGATGTTTTACCGTCTTTCTGAATTCCTCTTCTTTGTCCACGGATTTTATCACTTCAAGACCCACGCCCATCGCAGGACATATAACATTGTAATCACAGACATTGCAAAAAGGATTGGGATTGGGCTTAAATTCCGTGTCTTTTTTTATTGTTTCTGAAAGTTTAATGAAATTTTTTTCGGTTTGTTCTACGTTTTCCTGCGGCTTTACTGCGGTTATTTTTTTATCAAAACTCAAAAATAGTATTGATAACTGAGCGGCAAAAATATTATATTTTTTACTGCAGGCGAGTTGAAAAATTGCAAGTTGCAGGTCGTTTTCCACCTCTTCCTGGCTGAACAGTGTCCGGCGGGTTTTGTAGTCAATAATTTCATAGCCATCCTCGGTTTTATCAACGCGGTCTATCGTTCCGAAAAGTATGTCCCCGCCGACCGGTATTTCAAAATATTCGTTCACAAAATACGGTTCTATATGCAAATCAAATGTTTTTGAAAATCTCTCTAAAAGCGAGTTCGCCTGGCTCCTCCAGTCCGCTTCTTCTTCTTTAGAAACATATCCTTTTGACACCCAATTTTTTTTAAGTAAATCCTGCAGAACTTTAAGCGTTTTTTGCGAACGGTATTTTAACTTGAAAAATTCCGCAAGTGTTTTGTGAATGCTTCCGTCAAAAGCCAAAAAAGGTCTTTCCTGGTGATACAACGCTCCAAGTCCCTCCAAATAATGGAACTTATATTTCAAAGGGCATTCTGTATACATCTGCATCGCCCAGAAATTCAGCCGCAATTTCGTCATATCACTCGTTTATGTGAAAATCGCTTGTAATTTTGGAAAGTTTATTTTTTACTTCGGAAAGACGATTTTTTATTTCCGACGGATTGGATAATTTTGCAATGTTGTCAAGTTCGGCGGAAATTTCGGCGATTATACTTCTATCTTTTTTCACATAATTTTTTAACGCATTTGACATGTTTTCTACTTCCGATGCAAGGTCTTTTAATTCGTCGCCGCGGCGTAAAGTGATGTGCCCGCCGACATATCCGCCTTTTATCATAGAAATTATTTTTTCAAGAGCATAAATCGGACCTACTATTTTGTGGAATCTTATCAAACTCTGAATACCGATGACAAGTAATAAAATTACTACCGGTATCCACCACGATTCCACAATTGCCGACTGCACTGCGCGGATTTCGGATTCACTGACCAGATTTTCAAGTGCCTCAGTTGTATAGATTGTTCTTCTCATAACCACCAAAATACATATTGAGGTAAAAATTACTGTCAGAAGCGCATAAAAAATATACTTAAATAAAAGTTTCGGTTTTACATAAAATGATTTTCTTAAAAGGTAGAACATAAAACCTCCAATAAAACAAAGTTATTGCGTTATAGGGTTTGTAGTGTTAAAACCCTATAACCCTGAACTCTATAACTCTATAACGATGTTGTCTATAAGACGGGTTTTGCCGACGAAAACAGCGACTGCGATTACAACTTTTTTTTTGATGTATTTTACTTCTTCAAGTGTTTCGGCATCACGAATATCTATGTAGTCAATTTTATCAACATTCGGCGAAATTATTTTTCTCATTTTGGAAATTATTTTTTCCGCCGATTTTACACTTTTATATTTTATCAAATTTTCTGCAGTTTGTAAAGAGCGGGGAAGTGATAATGCTTTTTTCCTTTCTCCGCAGGATAAATAGACATTTCTGCTTGAAAGGGCAAGCCCGTCTTTTTCGCGAACGATTGGGCAGGTAACAATCTGTATTGGCAAATTCAGGTCAGTAACCATCTTTTTACTAATTACCGACTGCTGATAATCTTTCAAACCGAAATACGCTTTATCCGGTTGAACGATATTAAAAAGTTTTGCGACAATAGTTGCGACACCCATGAAATGACCATAGCGATATTTCCCGCACATAATATCAGAAAGTTTGTTAACATTAATAAAAGTTAGATAATTTTCGGGATACATTTCTTTTGGCTTTGGCGCAAAAATTATATCCACATTTTCGTTTTTACAAATGTTAACATCTTTTTCAAAAGGACGCGGATATTTTTTCAAGTCCTCATGCGGAGCAAATTGCGCCGGGTTGACGAAAATGCTTACGGCAACGATGTCGTTTTCTTTTCTTGCACGGCGGATTAAAGAAATATGACCCTGATGTAATGCACCCATCGTCGGCACAAAACCAATTGATTTGTTGTGCCGTTTAAGTTTGAGCATTAAATTTTGAATTGATTTGATATTATGAATTATTTTCATTTTTGAGGATTTACTCAAAAATCATTTTACTAAGGGGAGCATAAAATACTTTACATCCGTAAAGTACTTCGTCTGTCACCCTGAACTCGTTTCAGGGTCTATAGATGCTGAACCAAGTTCAGCATGACACCATCTTCCA
>PEVQ01000061.1:3127-19412 GCA_002780205.1 Elusimicrobia bacterium CG06_land_8_20_14_3_00_38_11 | reverse complement strand
AAATAAGAACTATAAGAAAAAAACATTAACCACAGATTAACACAGAATACACAGAAAAACTCAAGAAAACTATTGATTAATTTTTAATTCTTTGATATACTTTGCGAAGACGAACTAACTATGCTCGGAGGAGTTTATGAAAAAGTTTTTATGTTCGGTTTTACTTTCTACCCTTCTACCTTTCTACCTTTCTACCTGCCTCTATTCTCAGGATTTTTCCGGCGAAATCGGCGAGATAAAAGGTACCGTTGAAATTTTAAAAGAAGGTGAGACCGAGTGGGTGCCGGCAGTTTCCGAAATGCCGGTTCAGTTAAAAGACCGTCTGAAAGCCGCCGAAAATTCATCCTGCAATCTGGAACTTGACGACGGCTCAATTATTTTTATCGGCGAAAATACTGAGGCATCGGTTGAAATGCTTGAGTTAACTGCAGAATCGCACAACTCAAAAATTTCACTGTGGTTCGGAAAAATTATTGCTAACATAGCAAAATCAAAAAATACAAAAATGGAGGTCCATTCTCCGACGGCGATTGTGGCGGTCCGAGGCACTGAGTTCGCGGTTGAATCAAAAGCCGGAGAAACGGATGTAGGTGTTTTTGACGGTGAAGTCGGAGTAAAAAATACAGAAGGCGAAACCGTTGAAGAAGTAATGGTAAAGCCCGCCGAAGAAACCAGCGTCAGAAAAGGAGTCCGTCCTCGCCCGCCCTCGCGTCTTATTCTGATGCAGAAATATAAAGAGAGAAATCTTCGTCTGAGAAAACGCGTTGCCGCATTAAGAGAACGACTAAAACGGCTCCCGCCTGAAAAACGGGTGAAAGCCAGACAACTTGCATATGAAAAATTCCGGAAATTAAGAGAAAAACGGATCCAACATATAAAAAAGAACCAACAAAAAAGAAAGGCGATTAAACGTGAAATAATGAAGAGGGAAAGGCAGAACCGCAATCGTCCTTGACCACAGATTACGCAGAATTGCCACAGAGAACACCGAATTCACAGAGTTTTTATTTTCTTCGTGCTTTCGTGGTTGATTGTCTTTCGATTTTCCCTGTGTTCTCTGTGTCTGTAGCGAGGTTTTTAAATTATGAAAAATTATTTTCTTACCGGACTTGTAATAATTATTCCATTTTTTCTTACCGTTTATATCGTTTTAATCGTTTTTAAACTGGTCGGCAGATTTTTCACTCCAGCGTTTACAAAAATTTTTGAGGCATTTGTTCCGATGCATATTCCCAATTTCGCCGTCATCTTTGTCAGTGCCGTTGTTACACTTTTTTTGATATGGTTTATCGGCGTTCTTGCCTCAAATTTCATCGGCAAAAAACTTTTTCACATAGCGGAAAAGTTGCTTCTTAAAATTCCCATGGCGAGCGGTATTTATGATGCGATAAAAAAACTAATGCGGGTTTTCTTTATGGATAAATCCACTTTCAAAAGGGTTGTCCTGATAGAATGGCCCCGCAAGGGAATTTATGTAATTGCTTTTATTACCGCCGATGCGATGGGGGAGGTTCAGGAATCAACAAAGGAAGAGGTCGTAAATGTTTTTATGCCTTCAACACCCAATCCAACAACGGGCTTTTTCATGCTCATTCCCAAAAATGATATAATCCCCCTTAAAATGTCCGTTGACGATGCAATCAAACTGATAATTTCCGGCGGTATTGTTGTCCCTCCCGCAAACCCAAAATGAACCGATTAGACGATAAGTTTTTGCTTTTATTGGATGCCAACAGAATTCTCACTTCCACACTTGATATAAATAAACTTCTCACCGTGATAATGGAACTTGCCCAAAAAGTTGTAAATGCCGAGGGATGTTCACTTTTGTTGATTGATGAAAATACCGGCGAACTTTATTTTGATGTCGCTATAGGTGAAAAAGCGGATGAGATGAAAAGGGTTCGGCTTGCTCCAGGCGAAGGCATCGCCGGATGGTGCGCCGCCCGCAACAGGTCTTTAATAGTTGAGGATGTAACAAAAGACATCAGATGGACCGGCCGCACCGACGATAAATCCGGTTTCAGAACGAAATCAATAATATGCACTCCTTTAAGATACAAGGGCACGGTGCTCGGCGTGATTGAGGGAATAAACGCCCTTGGCAGAGAATTTTTTACCGACGATGATTTGCCTCTTTTTGAGGCGTTTGCAAATCAGGCGGCGGTCGCTCTGGAAAATGCGCGTCTGTTTATGAAATTGATTCAGGAAAAAGAAAAAATTTCCGCTGCCTTTGACGGAATGAGCGAATCGGTTTTTGTGACCGATAAAAACGGCGTAATTACGCAGGCGAATAAATCGGCGTTTAATCTGGCAAATTCCGAGCATATCTCAGGGTTGGCGTTATCAAAAATTTTAATTGATATAGGTTTTGAAATGCCCGGCCGGTTTCTTAAGTTTGACGGCAAAAAAAAAATTTCTGAAATTGTAAAAAAAACCGCCCCGCAAATTTTTCTTAACTGCGTTGTTACAAAAATTACAGGTATAGGTGAAGAAATTGACGGGTATATTTTCGTAATAAGGGATGTAACCTCCGAGAAAAAAGAGGAACTGCTAAAGCGGTCTTTTCTGTCCTTGATTTCGCACAAACTCAAAACCCCGCTTGTAAGTATTGTCGGATATCTTCCGATGTTGGCGGAGGAAAAACTGACACCCAATCAGCAAAAAGCGATTTCCGTTTTGCAAAGTCAGAGCGAACGGCTTGCCGAACTTGTGGAGAGTTTGTTGAGATTTACCGTGATTGAGTCCGAAACGCTTGAACTTAAAAAGGAAAAAGTTTTCGTTGAAAAAATTGTTTCCGAAACAGTTAACGATTTGAATAAAAAATTAAAAAATGTTGAGGTTGAGGTTTCGGATTTATCCGCCCTCGGCGAAATTTTTGCGGATAAAGAAAAAATAAAAGAGGCATTGGGATGTATTTTAGAAAATGCAGTCAAGTTTAATAAAAATCCGAAAAAATCGGTGAAAATCACAGGCGAACTCCAAGCTGGCGCGGTGGCTATAAGTATTGAGGATAACGGTGCGGGCTTCCCTCTTTCCGAAAAAGAAAAAATTTTTGAGAAGTTTTATCAGATTGAAGAGTCGTTCACCGGACAGGTCGCCGGTGCCGGTCTCGGGTTACCGCTCGCCAAAAGAATAATTTCCGCCCACCGCGGAAGCATAACGGTTGCTTCAAAAATAAACGAAGGTTCAAAATTCACAATAATAATTCCCCAAAAATAAAGTAAAACAAATGTTATACTTTTAACACGGTGAAATTTTTATTACAGAAAATATGTCCGACGACAAACTACTACAAATGTAGTAATTATTAGACGGCAAAATATTTTGAAAATGGATATTATGAAAAAAACAGAAGTTGATTTGATACTTAAAAAAATGCTCCGAAACGGCGGGGAGTTTGCCGAAATATATTTTGAGGAAACAGAATCCGCGGGGTTCACATTTATTGACAAAAAGGTTGATGCGGCGTCTTCGGGAACGGTGAGCGGCTGCGGGCTCCGGCTTATAAAAAACGAAGAAACATATCTTGCTTCTCAGTCGTCACCATCCGTTTCGACTATGTTTGCACTTGCCGCCAAACTATCCGGCAGTCCTGCTGAACCGTCGGAAGCCGTCCAGCCCATAATAATTGAAGCCCATTCAATTGCCGAACGGACATCGGCTTTGCAGCCGTACTTAAAAATCATAGAAAATATTGATAAGAATTTGCGGCAAAAATCTTCGCAGATAAAGCAACTCTCATTTCAATTATCAACAGGGCGAAAAAACTTTTTCGTAGCCAATTCGCAAAATTCAAATGCTCGCATAAGTGAAAGAAATTCCGCAATTTTTACGGTAGCGCTCGTTGTTTCAGACGGTAAAATTACCCAGACCGCGCACGAAGTTATCGCGGAGAACTCACTCCAAAAAATAAAATTTGAAAGCATAGAAAAAATATCTGAAATCGCGTATAAAAGGGCGACCGATTTGTTGAATGTGGCGATTCCGTCTCCCGCCGGTGAAATGTCGGTTGTGATTTCTTCCTCTGCCGGCGGCACTATGATTCACGAAGCAATAGGCCACTCGCTTGAAGCCGATGCGGTACAAAAAGGAATTTCTCCTGTCTATCTCGACAAAATAGGAAAAAAAGTTGCAAATGAAAAAATCACCGTTTTGGATAATGCCACTCTTGAAAATGCCCGCGGTTCATACCAGTATGACGACGAGGGTACTCCTTCTCAGAAAACTGTTCTTGTTGAAAACGGTGTCCTTAAAAATTATCTATATGATTTATTCACCGCAAAAAAAGACGACACAAAATCCACGGGAAACGGTCGTCGGGAATCGTATCATCACAAGCCAATTCCAAGAATGTCAAACACGTATATCGCGCCCGGCAAAGACAATCCCGAAGAAATTTTAAAAAGCGTCCCCAAAGGAATTTTCATAAAAAAAATGGGCGGCGGTCAGGTCAATACCGCAAACGGTGATTTTATTTTTGAGGTTGAAGAGGGCTACGAAATTATAGACGGTAAGTTAGGAAAAATGTTAAGGAACGCATCGCTCATAGGAAACGGTCCGGAGATATTGAATTCAATTGATATGGTCGGAACCGATATCGGCTGGCAACCCGGCACCTGCGGAAAAGACGGTCAGGGCGTCCCTGTTCTTGACGGCCAACCAACCTTGCGAATTCCCAAAATCACCGTCGGCGGAACATAAAAAAGATTTAAAATTGATTGTTTTTTGATAAAAACCTTCCATTTTTACTTGACTTTCCCTGCCGTTTTTTATAACATAACTATTAAATGAAACGGACACATAATTGCGGACAATTGCGGAGTTCCGATATTTCTAAAAAGGTAATTCTTTGCGGATGGGTGAATACCCGTCGTGACCACGGCGGAATTATTTTTATTGATTTGCGCGACAGGTACGGTATAACGCAGATTGTTTTTGATAGCGGAAAGGTTTTGGATGACGCGAAAAATTTGAAACATGAGTATGTAATTTCGGTTGAAGGAACGGTGCGTCAAAGACCCGAAGGAACTGCCAATTCAAATTTGCCTACCGGAGAAATAGAAGTTGTTGCCGAAAAATTTGAAATACTGAATACATCAAAAACCCCGCCGTTTGAAATTGATTCGGCAATCATTCCGTCGGAAGAGGTTCGCCTTAAATACAGGTATATTGACCTTCGCCGCCCACAGATGAAGAAAAACATTCTATTGAGACATAATATAATTTTTGCAGTCAGAAATTTTTTGAGTAAAAATGATTTTTTAGACGTGGAAACGCCGCAATTGACGAAGTCAACTCCGGAGGGCGCCCGCGATTTTCTTGTTCCTTCCAGATACGAGCCGGGGAAATTTTTCGCCCTGCCGCAGTCGCCCCAGCTTTTTAAACAACTCTTAATGGTTTCCGGATTTGACAGATATTTTCAGATAGCAAAATGTTTCCGTGACGAGGACTTGCGTTCCGACCGTCAGCCGGAGTTCACCCAGATTGATATGGAGATGTCTTTCATTGACGAAAATGATATAATTTCGGTTACCGAAAAACTTATTTCCGAAATTTTTAGAGTTGCCGGAGTTGAGGTAAAAATTCCGTTTGAAAGAATGTCCTACGATACGGCTATGCTGAAATACGGAAGCGACCGTCCGGACACGAGGTTTGCTGTTGAAATTTCCGACTTATCGGAAATGCTCAAAAATACCGGTTTCAAGGTTTTTGCTCAAGCGCTAAAAAACGGCGGTGTTGTCAGGGGGATTTGTGCACCCTGCGGCGATAAGTTTTCGCGCCAGCAGATTGACAATCTTACGGATTTTGTCAAAAAATTCGGAGCGAGAGGGCTTGCATGGATGAACATTACGGAAAAAGGTTTTGAATCTAATATAGTAAAATTTTTTGCGCAAGCCGAACTTGAAAATATTAAGAAAACATTTAATTCAAAACCGGGCGATATTGTGTTTTTTGCCGCCGACAAAGAAAAAACAGTCTGCGATGTTCTGGGTGCCCTGCGGGTTCATCTTGCGGAGTTGCTCGGCATTATTCCGAAGGACAAATTTAATTTTTTATGGGTGGTGGATTTCCCGCTTTTTGCATACAATTCCGAAGAAAAAAAATGGGATGCGGTTCATCATCCGTTCACTTCACCGAAAGAGGATATTTCTCGACTTCCGACTTCCGACTTCCGACTTCCGACTTTAAAGTCAAGGGCTTATGACATTGTGTTAAACGGTGTTGAACTCGGCGGCGGTTCAATACGAATTCACAAAAAAGCCGTGCAGGAAAAAATTTTTGACATACTGAATATTACGAAAGAAGATGCCGATATGAAATTCGGATTTTTACTTTCCGCACTTGAATACGGCGCTCCCCCTCACGGTGGGATTGCCCTAGGGCTTGACAGAATTCTCGCTATGCTCACAAAATCTGAGTCAATAAGAGATGTCATTGCGTTTCCCAAAACCCAATCGGGGAGTTGTCTTCTTACCAACGCTCCGTCGGAAGTTGCCGAAAAACAGTTGAAAGAATTAAAAATAAAAATTGATACAACAAAAAAATGAACAATTTAAAAACTATTTCTCAATCAGATATAAATATTCAAGAGGCAATCTTGCAGGAAAAAGCAAGAGGAATTCCTGATATAGAAATTGGGCGAAGATATGGTGTTTCTTTTCACTATATTGAAAAACTTATTACTGAAAAAAAAGGAATCAATATCAGCAATTTTAATGTTGATAAAGAAATTAAATCCTTTTATCCAAAAAATTTTACGGAAGAAAAAACAACTGTCTGGAGTTTTAAGAGTCGTGGTAATTGGGCAACACATAGTGGAGAGTATCGTGGTAATTGGTCTCCGTATATTCCAAGAAATCTTATTTTAAGATATTCAAAGGAAGGTGAGACAGTATTGGACTATTTTTGTGGAGCCGGTACAACGGCGGTTGAATCAAAATTGTTGCGAAGAAAATGTATTGCGTTGGATATAAATAAAGAGGCAATAAAATTAGCAAAACAAAATGTGAATTTTAAATTTGATAATACATATAAACCAGAATTTTTAGTTGGAGATGCAAGGGACTTATCAAACCTGACCAATAATTCTATTGACTTAATCTGTGCTCATCCACCATATGCGAATATACTTAATTACACTTCCAACCAAAAAGATGATTTATCAAATTTGGATATTGATGAATTTCTTAAGGAAATAAAAAAAGTTGCCGAAGAAAGTTATCGGGTTCTAAAGCCTGGAAGACAATGTGCAATACTTATTGGAGATACCAGAAGGAAAAAATGTGTTATTCCACTTGGATTTCAATTTATAGATGTATATTTAAGAGCGGGTTTTAAGTTAAAAGAACTTATTATTAAACGACAGCATAATTGTAAAACCTCTGGCTTTTGGTATGCAAATAGTATTAAATATAATTTTTTACTTCTTGCCCATGAACATTTGCCAATTTTTGAAAAACCAATAAAAAAAGAACAGTCCATTGTAAAAGAAAACACATTCGTATATAGCGGTAACGAGACCACTATTAAAAAAATACATCTTAAAAAGAAATTTGAAGAACTTGAAACAACAACTGTATGGAATTTCCCGGAAAATGAATTTGAAAAACTTTTAACTAAAAATGTTTTTGAAAGATATAAAAATCCATTGTTTATAAAATTTCCCATTCCAGAAGAAATTCAAAAAATTATTTCCGAAAAGATTTTTATTTTCAAGACGGGTAATTTTTGTGTGATTCAGACAAAAGATGTTCGGATAAATGGTTACATAAGACCAATAGCGAAAGAGATAATAGACAACTTAAAAATTGACACCTTAAAAATAAAAGAAATAATAATTGTCAACACTGAAAATAAAAACTTTAATCATCAATTTCCATTTAGCAAAGAGTTAAAAATAACTCACCAGTATTTACTTGTTTATGAAAAAATTTTATAGAAACATAGGAAAACTTTAAAATGGTTAACTCTGAAAAGATTTACATTGATTTTGCTTCTAAAATATCTTTTTTTGAATTTATCCAAGAAGAATTCAGAAATTCTAAATTAGATATAAAGTCTCTTGACAAAGAATTCAAGGTGTTAAAAAACGAGAAAAACTGGAATATCAATAAACTGTCAGATTACATAAAACAATATCCTAAAAGTTTTCTTATATTTCAAGAAGTAGTCCAATTACTCAGGTTTACAAATGCTCAACTCATTCACTTTATTTTTGATGTTGAAAAGTTAAATTGCATAAATTTGGAAGCAATTTTTGAGTATTTGATTTTCAATGCAAAATATGACGAAAATTTGAGAAAACTTTTTTTAAATACGATTGATAAAAAATTATCATATGAAGTATTTATCAAGGATATAAATAATTATGATAAAAAGTATCTAATCGCAGTATTTAAACAGTCCGTATCAAGATACATAGATAAAATATCAAAAACCTTTTCTATTTTGGAGAAGCGGATTGCAAAAAATGAATTTACTGATTTTTCAATTCGTTTTGCCAATTATTTATTAAATAGTTACAGGTTAAATGAAGTTTTAGAATCTATAAATATAGAAAGTTTTTTAAAAAATAAAAAAATACCTATTGATACAAAGAGTATTCACGGGAATTATGCTAAAATTAAGATTTTAAGAGTATTAGAAAAAAATGGCTTCATTAATATAGATAATATTTTACAGAAGAATAATATTTCAGTTCTGAAATATAAGATAAAAGAACCGCTCGATACTAATTTACAGGACAAAAAGATTTTTTGTACTGAAAAATATGTGGAAAACATAATAAAACCTAATGATAAAAAATTAAAAAAATTTGATTTAATAGTTTTTAGTAATTTGCATCCGAAATTTTTATTTGAAATAAATTTCTACTCTACTGAAGGAACAAAAATCGGTATTAATCAGAATGAATATATTGAACTTCACAAATATATTGAGCAGAATTTTGACAATTTTGAATTTTGTTGGATTACTGATGGAAATTATTGGCTTACTAATCAAGGTAAAAATCGTTTTTTAAACCTGCTAAATCACTTCAAAACAATTTACAATATAAACCTTTTCGCTGAAAATATTGACTCTTTCAAATAAAGAGGATTTGATATGCCAAAATTTTTTGTAGACCTCAAAATGAATAAGAATAAAAAAATGTTTGCTCTTATCTTTCGTTTCACATCTTTTAGCTACCTCTTTTACCTCTCATCTATTATCTGTCTTTATGCTCAGCCAAAACCAAAAACATATAATGTCTGGGTTTGGCAGGAAAACGGGGATTGTCTCTGGAAAATCGCGGAAAAATTTTACGGCGACGGAAGAAAATGGAAAATTATTTACGAGGCAAACAAAAACGAAATTAAAGACCCGAGAAAAATTTATCCCAAGCAGAAACTTATAATTCCATGATAGACAGAAAAATTCATATCGGCACATCCGACGAGGCGTTGTCGCTTTTCGGCGAATACGACGAGAACCTGAAACTTTTAGAAAAAAGATTCAATGTAAAAATTTTTGCACGCGGCAGCGAAATAACCATAAGAGGCCGCAAAAAAAATGTGGACAATGCCGAGTATGCGTTAAAGAATATTATGATGAGACAAAAACAGGGGACCGACGATATCGGGCAGTTTATTTCTGTGACTCCAGCCGATGCAATTATAGTTAGTGACAGAGGCAAACCGATAAAACCGAGAACTGCTCATCAGGAAGAATATGTTGAAGCGATGAATGAATATGATATGGTTTTTGCGGTTGGTCCCGCCGGCACCGGCAAGACATTTCTTGCGGTTGCTCAAGCGGTAAAATTATTGAAAGAAAATAAAATTTCAAGGGTTGTTTTAACGAGGCCGATAGTTGAAGCGGGAGAAAAACTCGGGTTTCTCCCCGGCGATTTTTATGAAAAGGTCAACCCGTATCTCACTCCGCTTTTTGACGCATTTTACACGCTTGTCGGTCCTCATCATTTCACAAGATATAAAAGCGAGGGGGTTATTGACATAGTCCCGCTTGCCTATATGAGAGGCAGAACTCTTGACGATGCTTTTGTAATTTTAGACGAAGCACAGAATACTACGCTTGAGCAGATGAAAATGTTTCTGACCCGTCTCGGAAGCGGTTCAAAAGCGGTGATAACCGGCGATATAACCCAGATTGATTTTGAAAATAAAAAGTCATCCGGACTTGTTCTCGCGACGGAGATTTTGCGTTCTGTTGACCGGATAAAATTTGTGAATTTTACCCAAAAAGACGTTTTAAGGCACGGGCTCGTCAGAAAAATAGTCGGTGCATTTGAAAAATGGGAGAAAAAACCACAGAACAGACGCGGAACAAAACACGGAACAGACACAGAATAGTTCCGAGTCAGTTCCGTGTCCCGCTTTAGCGGAATTCCGTGTTAGTTCCGTGATTTATATGTTAAATTTTGTAAAAAAAATCATAAAAGGACCGATTAAAAAAATTCTTCTGTGGACGGAAAAAGTATCGCCGTCGGGAAAAATGAAGTTCAATCCTGAGATTTTCAAAAAGGACATTCATATTCCGACAGGCGTAATAGCCGTTTTTATTTATGTAAGTTTGGTTCTAACAATTTCGTTTGAACTCGGGTTAAACTTAACCGGCGTTTTGGGACTTGTGCTCTTTCTTGCGGCGGTTATGACGCTTTCCGTAATTTACATATGGAAATCACAGGCCGAGTTTATTAATGACGACGAAAGCGTAATGCTCGTCGGGTTTATTCTGATATTCGTCATTTTTCTGTCGGGTGCGTTGAAAATTTGCGGTCTTCCTGCGTGGGCCATACCGGCTCCGGCAGTTGCAATTTTAGTGACGCTTCTGATTTCGCCGTCAATTGCGATACTCAGTAGTTTGATAGTAAGCATTTTTTCCGGAATTTTATTTAAAGAATTTTCCATCTCGGCATTTTTGGTTTCATATCTTGGTTGTATGGTCGGAATTTTTACATCCGCAAAAGTTAGAAACAGACACGACCTCATCAAAATCGGCTATTACATAATTTTGACCAATATCGTCGTTATTACTTCCGTCGGACTTCTTGAGGGTTGGGCGGCAAAAATGTTTCTGCCGTCGGTAATGTGGGGCGCCGTCAGCGGCGTTTTTTCCGTTATGCTCTCATCTGCATTTCTTCCGTATCTTGAAAAATTTTTTTCTAAAACAACATCAATTCGTCTTTTGGAACTCGGTGACTTCAACCAGCCGCTGCTGAAACGCTTGATGCTTGAAGCCCCCGGAAGTTATCACCATTCTTTGATGGTCGCATCGCTTGCCGAGGCCGCCGCAGACGATGTAGGCGCCAACCCGCTTTTATGCCGCGTAGGGGCTTACTATCACGATGTCGGAAAGATTACAATGCCGGAGTATTTTATAGAAAACCAGTCGGCAGTTACCTCAAAGCACGAAGATTTGAAATCGCAGATGTCGTCTCTCGTGGTTATTTCGCATGTAAAAGAAGGCGAGCGTCTTATGAAAGAATACGGAATTGACAAAGTTGTTATTGATATCGTTCGTCAGCATCACGGGACATCCCTGGTCCATTATTTTTATATGAAAGCGCTTGAAAGCGGTATCGCGGATTCGGAGAAATCCGTCTACAGGTATCCCGGTCCCCGTCCCAAAACGAAGGAGTCGGCTATTATAATGCTCGCCGATTCAGTGGAGGCGGCGTCGCGAACTCTTGAAGACGCAAGTTTTTCCCAATTGCAGGATATGGTTCATAAAATAATCAATAATAAGTTTATAGACGGTCAGTTGCAGGATGTGGAATTAACGCTTGCAGATTTGAGTAAAATTTCCGAAAAGTTTGTAAGCGTCCTCGCGGGGATTTATCATTCAAGAATAGAATATCCCGAGGAAACACAGATTACACAGAATGAAAAATAGATTACACAGAATTGTTTTTCTGCGTTTTCCGTGTATTTTCTTTGCGTAATCTGCGTTCTAAATAAATGGCGATACAAATTTTTAACGATCAGAACGTTATAAAATTGAATCTTTTTAAAATCAGAAGTTATCTGCCCGGTATCGAAAATAAGTTGAGGTTATCAAGGGCAAATACATACAGCGTAATTTTCACGGACGATAAAAAAATAAAAAAACTCAATAAAAATTTTCGCAAAACCGACCGCCCTACGGATGTTTTATCGTTTAAAAATTCGCCGAAAAGCGCCGATATTTTCATATCTGCTGAGACGGCAAAAGGTAACGCAAAGTTTTACAAGCAGGATTTTTATAGGGAAATTTTACGATTGGTAATTCACGGTATTTTGCACGCGAATGACTACACAGATTATACTGAAAAAGCCAAAAAAATTATGTGGGAAAAACAGGAGAGTATTCTTAAATGTTTTATTTCATCTTGCATATAGGAATTCTTTTGTTGCTTTTTATTTCTGCTGCGTTTTTTTCCGCGTCGGAAACGGCACTCATCAGTCTTTCAAGAATGCGGATAAAAAAACTAATTTCAGAACTGCCTAAAAAAGCCAGAGGGTTGAAGTTATGGCTGGAAGATCCGAATAAACTTCTGACGACGCTGCTGATAGGTATAAATACCGTTGCTATTCTGTCCTCGGCGCTCGCCACTTCAATGGCTATAAAAATAGCCGAATTGAACATAGTAAGCAGGGGCGCGGCGATTTCGATTTCAACTGTTTGCGTTACCATTATTGTAATCATATTCGGCGAGGTCTCGCCTAAAATTTTTGCAATTCACAATGCCGAAAAACTTGTAATTTTTTCCATTATGCCTTTATATTACATAGACAAGATGCTGTCGCCTTTAACCAAACTGTTTGTTATTATAGGCGGTATCGTGGTGGGAAAATCCGGCGAAAAAAAATTACCCGTGCTTACGATTGACGATATGAAAACCATGATTTCCGTCGGTCATGAAACCGGGATTTTCGGGACGGAAACCAAGCAAATGATGCATTCCATCTTAAAGTTTTCTCAGATAACGGCGAAATCAATTATGACTCCGCGCAATAAAATAGAAATGGTGAATTTTGACACGGAACGGGAAAAATTTGTTGACCTGATTGTTGAAACTGGACATTCACGTGTCCCTATTTACAAAGACAATTCCGACAATGTCATAGGGATAATTTATGTCCATGACCTTTTGGATATGTGGCGAGGCGGCGCCGTTTTTACCGTTGATGATTTATTGCGTCCGGTAATATTTGTAGATGAAGAAAAAAAAGTCAACGAACTAATGAGGCAGTTCAAAAAAGGCGAGACGCATCTCGTGGTTGTAAAAAATCCCGAAGGTAAAATTTTAGGACTTGTCACTATTGAAGATATTATTGAAGAAGTTTTCGGCGAAATTTTGGACGAGTACGATGTAGCGGACTTGTTTAAGGAATAGAAGCGGATAAACGCTGAACACAACGCGGAATTACGCGGAGGTGTCATTCTGAACGGAATGAAATGAAGTGAAGAATCTCAAAGCGAGATGTTTCGCTACCGCTCAACATGACATCTGCGTAAATCTGCTTCTATGATGTATATGAAAAAGAATAATATTCAGACTTGGGCTTTGTTCTTACCGGAGATTAAAGAACTCATTTTAGAAAAGAATTTTCCCGAATTAAAAAAACTGCTGAAAGGAATTCATCCTGTTGACATTGCCGAAGGATGGAACAGGTTCACCCCGCAGGAGAAACTTCTTGTTTTCAAACTATCGGAGATAAGACGGGCGATTGAAATTTTTGAAGAACTGGATTTTGAAGAGCAAACATTCATATTAAACAATCTTGAAGACAGATCAATTTCCGAACTATTGACGGATATGGCATCCGATGAGAAGGCAAAACTTTTCAAAAATCTTCCAGATAGAATCCGGAAAAAAATGTCCGCACTTCTTAAAAAAGAGGATGTTGAGGTAGTTAGAAAAATTGCCGAATATCCCGAACATACAGCCGGCAGGTTGATGTCAACTGATTTCATAACTATTACATCGCAAGTGACGGCAAAACAAGCGCTTGAAAAAATTCAGGCCTGTGCCCGACTTCACAGAATCGTTACAATTTATGCTATGTATGTTATTGACGATAAAAATTTGCTTATTGGAGGTGTAACGCTTCGCCGTTTGATTTCTGCCCCGCAGGATATAAAAATTTCAGAAATTATGTCGCCCGTCCGGTTGATAAAAATAAAATCAACTGCAGACCAGGAAGATGTCGCAAAACTTTTTTCAAAATACGATTTGACTGCCGCACCGGTTGTAGACGATGAAAATCATTTAATAGGTGTTATAACAATTGACGATGTTGTGGATGTTATAAATCAGGAAGCGACGGAAGATATGACAAAGATGGCAGGCACCAGCCCGAAAGAACTTACGAAACTTTCGGCTACCAGCGTGGCAAAACTCCGTCTGCCTTGGCTGGTTGCTACATGCTTCGGTGAAATTTTAGTTTCAAATGTTATTAAACATTATAACCCTACGCTGCAGAGTATCATTGCGCTTGCGTCATTTTCTCCGTTGATTGCCGCTATGGGAAATAATGTCGGAACGCAATCGTCAACGATATCGGTCCGCGCTCTTGCAACCGGAGAAATAAAAGACAGCGAGGTGTGGCGCGTTGGATTTCTTGAATTAAAAGTCGGAGTTTTTATGGGTTTGTTTTACGGATTATTTGCCGCCATAGTATCCCTTATTATGTATCCGGAACTCGGTTTGAAATTTGCACTGGTAATTGTTATGGCGATGACGGCTGCTTTAACGGTTGCATCCACTGCCGGCGGCATTGAACCGTTTTTTTTCAGAAAAATCGGCGTTGACCCTGCTACCGCAACAGGTCCGCTTATAGCAACATTTACAGATATAGTCGGTGTTACCACATATCTCGGCCTTGCGACCTGGCTGCTTTTATGATTTATAATGTACAGGCAATCGTTATCAGAAAAAGTGATTTCCGCGAATACGACCGTCTCCTGACGCTTTACACAAAGGATTTCGGGAAAATAAAAGCACATGCAAGAAGCGTGAAAAAACCGCGTGCGAAACTGACATCGCTGACGGAACTTTTTGTTTTGGCTGAATATCGTCTTTTTTTGAGACAGCACGCTGCATTCGGAAAAATTACGGGAGGCGTAATACTTGACCCTAACCCGTTAATTCGGTACAATGTACAAAAATATTATGAGGCGTGTTATATTTGCGAGGTTCTTGATGCCTTAACGCCCGATAGGCAGCCAAACGCCGAAAAATTTTTTTTGCTGAAAGAGAAACTTGAACTCATAAATAAAAATAATTTAAGTCAAACCGAAGATTTTACTAAAAAACTTTTACATCTTACGGGTTTTGGAGTAAAAGCGGATGTGCCGATAGAACGAAGTTTGCAGGAACATCTGGCATATCCGTTAAAGACGGTGGATAAGTGGATAAGTGGATAAGTAAATAAGTGGTTAATTTCTATTTTACTAATCACTTAGTCACGTAATCACTTGTATTAAAATGAACTTCCAGGAAATTATTTTATCGTTGACGAAATTTTGGGCTAAGCAGGGCTGTGTGATTGTCCAACCCTACGATATTGAAAAAGGCGCAGGGACTTTCAATCCCGCTACTTTCCTGCGCTGTCTTGGCGAGACACCTTGGTCTGCCTGTTATGTGGAGCCGTCCCGTCGGCCTACCGACGGCAGATACGGTGAAAATCCGAACCGTCTCCAGCACTATTATCAGTATCAGGTCGTTATAAAGCCACCGCCGAAGGATATTCAGAAAATATATTTTTCGTCGTTAAAAGCCCTCGGGCTCAATCCGGAAAAGCATGATATTCGTTTCGTAGAAGACGATTGGGAAAGTCCGACACTCGGCGCATCCGGTCTCGGTTGGGAGGTCTGGTGCGACGGGATGGAGATAACCCAGTTCACATATTTTCAGAACATTGCAGGAATTGAATTGAACCCGATAACGGCTGAAATTACCTACGGGCTTGAACGCATCGCGATGTACATTCAGAAGAAAAAATCGGTCTACGAAATAATGTGGAACGACGATCTGACTTACGGAGATATTCATCTTGAGGACGAAAAGCAATTCTCAAAATATAATTTTGAGGCAGCGGATGTTGATTTACTTAGGGAACTTTTTGACAGATATGAAAAAGAATGCAAACAATTGCTCGCAAAAAATTTAATTCTGCCCGCTTATGATTTTGTTATGAAGACATCGCATACATTTAATCTTTTAGACGCCCGCCGAGCTATTTCCGTCAGCCAGCGGGTTTCGTATATTTCAAGAGTCCGTAATCTGGCATCGGAA
>PEVQ01000061.1:971-3080 GCA_002780205.1 Elusimicrobia bacterium CG06_land_8_20_14_3_00_38_11 | reverse complement strand
AATAAAACAAGCCACTGAATCACACAGAAAAAACACAGAAAAAGGCATTTCAGTGAAATTCTGTGACTATCTGTGGCTAAAACAAACAAATGAGCAATGATATGTTATTGGAAATAGGTGTTGAAGAAATTCCTGCGGGATTTATTCCGCCGGCAATTGAGCAGTTAAAAACAATTTCCGAATCGGAATTAAAGTCCACACGGCTTCCGTACAAAGATATACATATTTGGGCAACGCCGCGCCGTCTGATTTTGTATGTTGAAGATGTCGCCGCACAGCAAATAAGTACAGAAACGGAAATCTCCGGGCCCCCTGAAAAAACTGCTTTTATTGACGGTAAGCCGACTGTCGCGGCAATCGGCTTTGCAAGAAAATACGGTGCGGACGTATCGGAATTGATAGTTAAAAACGGCAAGGTTCATATACTTAAAAAAGAGCCGTCGTTAAAAACGGAAACGGTGCTGCCGGAAATTTTCAAAAAAATAATTTCAACGCTTACTTTCCCGAAAACAATGGTCTGGGAATCATCCCGTTTTAGATTTGTCCGACCGATAAGATGGATACTTGCCCTTTACGGTAAAAAAACGATAAAGTTTCAGATAGCGGATGTAAAATCATCAAACTTAACCTGCGCCCGTTACTTAAAAAAAATAAAAATTACCGAGCCGAAAAAACATTCCGATATTTTAAGAAATAAAAGTGTATTGGTAAATCAAACCGCTCGCCTTGACGCTCTCAAAAAAACGGTCGCTTCATCTATCAAGAATGTAAAAGACAACGAACTCTTGGCAAGCGATGAACTTTTTGAGACGGTGAATAATATGGTGGAATTTCCGACTGCGATTTTATGCGAATTTGACAAAAAATTTTTGAACCTTCCGGAAGAAATAATTCAAAACACAATAAAAAAACAGAAAAACTTTGTAATCGTTGATAGTAAAACAAAAAAAATTCTTACATATTTTGTGGGTATAAAAGACGGTATTTCAACAAACATGGAAACAATAAAAGACGGTTACGAAAAGGTAATTACCGCCCGCCTTGAAGATGCGGAGTTTTATTTTAAGAATGACACTAAAACAAAACTGGAAGAAAAATCTGAGCGGCTGAAAGGGATTGTCTTTCAGGAAAAATTAGGAACGATTTACGATAAGGTTTTGCGTATAAAAAAATTGGTAAATTGGTTATCGAACAATTGTTCGATAACTCCGTCAATAGAACTCCCCGTCTTAGAACGTATATGTCTTTTATGTAAAGCGGATTTAGCGACTGAAATGGTGTCGGAGTTCCCGGAACTGCAGGGAACTCTCGGAAAAATTTGTGCCATGAAAGACGACGAACTTGAAAGCGTTTCCGACGGCATTGAACAGCACTGGTGGCCTGTAAATTATGAAGGGAAAATTCCCGTTTCAACGGAAGCGTCGGTGGTTTCAATCGCCGATAAAATAGATACGCTCGCCGGTGATTTTGCCCTTGGGCTTACGCCGACCGGTTCCGCCGATCCTTATGGTTTGCGTCGCGATGCATTCGGAATCGTAAAAATTGCAATTGAAAAAAAGGTCTCGTTTTCGCTTAAAGAGTTGATGATTGAGGCATTCACAAATCTGCCGTTGAAGTTAGAAGACAGAGTAAAAGTTATTTTGCAGTTAGAGGATTTTATAAAACAGCGGTTTGATACATATCTTAAAGAAAAAAATATTTTACAGGATGAAATTGACTCGGTTCTGTCCGTTCGTCTCGTTGATATTTTTGATGCTTTCAATCGTGTCGTTGCAATTCACGCAATAAGAAAGTTACCGGATTTTGAACCGATTGCGGTCTCATTCAAGCGAATAGGAAACATATTGAGGCAGGCGAAAAAAACAGAGATTAGAGAACAGAGATTAGAGATTAGAGAGGAACTGCTGAAAGAACCGGAGGAAAAAGAACTTCATAAAAAATTTTTGGTTGCAAAAAACAAAATTGAGGATTTGCTCAAAAACGGTGATTATATGTTGATACTCAATGAACTTGTTTTTTTGAGAAAACCCGTGGACAACTTTTTTGACAAGGTCCTGATTATGGACAAAAACGAAGAAATAAAAACAAATCGTCTGGCGTTGCTTTCCG
>PEVQ01000061.1:0-958 GCA_002780205.1 Elusimicrobia bacterium CG06_land_8_20_14_3_00_38_11 | reverse complement strand
GTTTATAAAAATCGCCGATTTTTCTAAAATAGTTGTAAAAAGTTCACCATAATTTTTAATTTTACATTTTTAATTGCCTTTGTGGGCATGTGTAAAAATTCACATTGACAAAATGCTAAAAATTGTTTATAATTATTTATGTAATTGCAGGATTTATCCTGCGTTCTATGTAGCCGCAGATTTTTAATCTGCGTAACGCCAATTGAAAATTGTCCTCAACTTGATTGGGGATTGGCGACTACATTCGGAGGTTTTATGAAAAAAAATTTGATTTGTATTTTAGCCATTACCACTTCTTACTTTCTACTTACTACTTCCGGTCTTTTTGCGGATGTAAGAATTAATTCCGTTTCAGGCGAAGTAACCGTAAATGGTGCGTCGGCAATCGTCGGGCAGCAACTCATCTTGAACGATGTAATAAAAACATCAGCGGCTTCCAATTCAATAATTATAATAAACGGGCACGAGGTTACCGTTTCAGAAAAAACCGAGGTGGCGGTGAACGAACTCACGGAAGATTCATCACTGTTAAAAGTTTGGTTGGGAAAAATCCGCGCCAAAGTTCAAAAACTTAAAGCGAAACAGAAGTTTGAAATTAAAACACCTGTCGCTATTGTTGCTGTAAGAGGAACCGATTTTGCAATTGAAGTTGCACAGGACGGTTTTAGTCATTTAGAGGTCTACGAAGGTGTTGTTTCGGCAAAAGAGGAAACGACCGGCGGCGAGGTTTTGGTTAATCCCGGCGAGTTCACCACTGTTCAAAAAGGCGAAGCGCCAGCAGAACCAAAGGCGTTAGAAGGTGAAAAGGTAAAAAGTGAGACGGAAGAAAAGAAAGAGGACTTTAAGTCGGAGGCGCAGCGGGAAATCTTCATGGAAATATCCCGTGATGCCGTCAAGGAACGGGCTGCGGATGAAATAAAACTTGCAGAATATCAAAACGGAAAAGTTCTGATGGATT
>PEVQ01000263.1:569-5429 GCA_002780205.1 Elusimicrobia bacterium CG06_land_8_20_14_3_00_38_11 | reverse complement strand
GTTAAAGAATTAATCTCTTTAATTCACTCTTTGTATAAAAATTCTGTGTTTTTCTGTGTCATTCTGTGGCTACCATTTTTTACTTTACAGAACCCGAATGTAAATGCTATATTGAAATCTTCAAAAATTAAAGGTTGTTTTTCTATTGAACCGTCAGCACGAATTATATCTTTATGTGAATAACCATGAGCAGTATCATATCGCACAATTGGTTTCCAAAAGTTTCCAATTTTTATTTCAAGTTGAACAACAAATTTTAATATCTGTCCTTTGCTTTTTAATACGGATACCCGTAATCTTTCAGTTTCCTCTTCTGTAAATGTATAAACAAATTTTATTTCCTTTATAGTAGACATTTTACAAAAATATCAAGCCTAAAATCCCAACTATCCAGAGATAATACGAAAAAAGATGGAATTTTCCGCCGATAACTATTTTTGATAAAATGTAAAGTGCTAAAATTCCCGAAAGCATTGCAACAATTCCGCCCGCAAGAATGTTTGTATTAACGGAAAAGTTTTTAATTTCTAATAATCCCGCTCCGAGAATCGCAGGAACCGACAAAAGCATTGAATATTTGAACGCCCATTTTCTATTGAATCCCAATAAAAATGCAGCGGAAATCGTGATTCCGGAGCGCGAAATTCCCGGCATTATTGTCAGACCCTGAAACAGTCCTACTAGCAGGAAATCTGTGATTTTTGTATTTGAGTAATTTTTATCAACGGCGTCCGATTTTGAAAATTTTGAGGAAAACCATAGAATAAAACTGGTTACAATCCACATTGCGGCAACCGTTTTCGGTTGGGAAAATTTTTCCTCAAAAAAATCCTTAAACAAAAGTCCTATGACTGCCGTCGGGACGGAACCGATTATAATTCCTGTTAAAGTTTTTAATCCGGCTTCGCTTTTTCCCGTAACTCCTTTTAAGATTTCTAAAATATCACTTCTGAAAAAAATCAAAACGGCGATTAGTGTTGCAAAATGCAAAAAAACATCAAACTCAATTTGTTTGCTGAGATTTAATAATTCCTGTATTATTACAAGGTGACCGCTGGATGATACGGGAAGAAATTCGGTAAGCCCCTGAACAAGCCCGAGAAAAGTTGATTCAAAAAAACCCATATATACAAGATATACCACGGAGACACGGAAGAACGGAATCACAGAAAAAATCTTTAATTCCGTGTTTCCTAAATTCCGTGCTTCAGTGGTAATCTTTGAAATTCCGGTAATGCAATCTTGATTTTTATTATTTCTTCAAAGAGATTTTGTAGCCCTTCGCGTATTCAACAACATTAATCTTTCCTTCGCGCGCGAGCCATCCGATTCCCATGTAAAGAACTGTGTTGGTAATACCCAACGCGTTTTTAAGTTTCAACGCCGTCACTTCGCCGTTTTTGTCAAGATACTTCCAGATATGTCCGGAAGTAATCCCGATTTCACTCAGCATAATGCCACCCCCTGTTAACGACAGTGATTAAGAGATTAGGAGATCGGGTGATTAGGGTTTTGATTTTCCCTAATTTCTAATCTCCATTTTCCTAATCTCCGTCTTTGGTTATAACGTTTTTACCAAAAAAAGCACTTCACCGGCTGATACGGGTTTGCCGGTTGTCGCAAGTATTTTTAAGATTTTATAATTCGCATCTGCTTTTATTTCGTTCATAACTTTCATTGCTTCAATTATGCAGAGAGTTGTGCCTTCATCAACGGTATCGCCGACATTGACAAAAGGCGGCATTCCGTGTTTGCTTGAAGCATAAAAAGTTCCGGATAGCGGCGATTTTATGCTTTCAGCCTCGCAAGTTTCTTCTTTTTTTTGAGTATGTTTTTCGGCAAAAAGCGGCTTTTCATTTTTCCGCTTTATGTGAATTTTTGTATCATCAGAATCAAATTCCAGTTCGGAAAGTCCCTCCGCTTTCATAAACTCAAAGGCAGTTAGAATTTCAAGAATTTCTTTTATTTTTTTGCCATTTCGCGTACTGCCTGTTTTATCGAGAGATTGATTCTGCCCTGTTTGTCTATTTCCATTACTTTCACCCATATTTCGTCACCTAAATTTACAACATCCTCAACTTTTTCAACCCGCTTTTCGTCCAATTGCGAGATGTGGACAAGCCCGTCTTTACCGGGGAATATTTCAACAAACGCGCCGAATGGCATAATAGACACGACTTTTCCTTTGTAGAGTTTTCCGACTTCCGCATCGGCGGTAAGATTTTCAATCATCTGTTTTGCGAGGTTGAGGGATTTATCGTTCTCGGCGGATATGAAAATTCTGCCGTCGTCTTCAACATTGACCTCCGCCCCCGTTTCCTGAATAATTTTTCTTATTGTTTTTCCGCCGGCACCGATAACATCTTTTATTTTTGAGATATTTATCGTAAGAGTAATCATTTTCGGTGCATATTCGGAAAGTTCGCTTCTCGGCGCAGATATCGCTTTATCCATAATATCAAGAATTTTCAGCCGCGCTTTTTTTGCCGCCTCCAGTGCCTCTTCAATCATTTTTATATCAATAGAATCAATTTTTATATCCATCTGTATTCCGGTAATTCCCTTTCTGGTGCCGGCAACTTTTAAGTCCATATCGCCGAAATGGTCTTCAAGTCCCTGTATATCCGTTAGAATGACATATTTTTCACCGGCAGTTATAAGTCCCATTGCGATTCCCGCAACCGCGGATTTTATCGGAATTCCGGCATCCATTAAAGCCAATGAACCGCCGCAGACAGTTGCCATAGAGGACGAGCCGT
Source organism: Elusimicrobia bacterium CG06_land_8_20_14_3_00_38_11 (assembly GCA_002780205.1). GTDB lineage: Bacteria > Elusimicrobiota > UBA8919 > UBA8919 > UBA8919 > UBA8919. The sequence goes on along the minus strand of PEVQ01000263.1, from coordinate 2,670 downwards.
TTGACTCTAAAATATCAGAGACGATTCTTACAGCGTACGGAAATGTTTCTTCCGGCGGCAAAACCTTTTCAAGAGATTTTTCGGCAAGTATTCCGTGACCGATTTCTCTTCTTCCGGGTCCCCTTTCGGGCTTTACTTCGCCGACCGCAAACGACGGAAAATTGTAGTGAAGCATAAATCTTTTTTTATATTCGCCTGCCAGTTCGTCCATTACTTGCATATCACGGGGAGTTCCGAGTGTTGCGGTAGCCAGCGACTGTGTCTGTCCGCGTGTAAAAATTGCAGAACCGTGTGTTCTCGGAAGTACGCCGAGTTTGCAATCAATAGGTCTTATCTCATCCGGTTTTCTTCCATCTGAACGCACCCTCTGATTTACTATCATATTTCTTGCTGACTGCTGTATCAAATCCTCAACAATTTTTAGCGCAGCGTCAACATCGTTTTCTTTCTCAGAAAATTTTGTTTTCAGTTCCGTTTTTATTTCCGTAAATTTTTTCTCCCGCTCCTTTTTCTCGTGAATCCGCACTGCCGCCTCAATTTTTTCCTTATAATTTTGTGTGATGTCCGATTTTATTGTTTCATCAATTTTAGGTACATCAAAAACTGGTTTATTTTTATTTAGGAATTCTTTTTGGGATGTTAACAATTCAGGAATATATTTCATGCCGAAGTTGATAGCGGAAATTATGGTCGGTTCGTCTATTTCGTCGGGTCCGCCTTCCATCATAACAATACCTTTTTCAGTCGCAGAGATTATGATGTCTATATCGGATGTCTCCCGTTGGGTGTAAGTCGGATTTATTACGAATTCGCCGTTTAGCCGCCCCACTCTTACCGCTGCAACCGGCGTTGTAAACGGAGCATCAGATTGTAACAGTGCCGTCGAGACACCGATAACGGATAAAACATCGGAATCATTTTCAACATCGGAAGAAAGAAGGGTAATGCCTACCTGCGTATCATAGTAATAACCGTCGGGAAAAAGCGGTCTGATAGTTCTGTCAACAATACGGGATGTAAGTATTTCCTTCTCGCGAGGTCTTCCTTCTCTTTTGAAAAATCCGCCGGGAATTTTTCCTGCCGCATATGTTCGTTCTCTGTAATCAACCGTTAGTGGAAGAAAGTCCACTCCCTCTCTCTGCAAGGGAGAAGTGTTTACCGTCGCCAAAACCACCGTGTCACCGTACTGGACCGTCACTGCACCTTGCGATTGTTTTGCAATTTCGCCCGTTTTCAAAGTAAGCGTTTTACCGTCAATCTCAATCTTAATTTCTTTCATTTTTTATAACGCTGATTTCCGCTGATTTTTTGCACGCTGATTGCCGCTGATTTTATCTGCGGTCATCTGCGCCTTTATATCTGCCGTTATCTGCGTTCCTCTCATTTATTTTCGCAAGTCCAATTTTTCTATAATTGCCGAATAACTTTTCTGGTCTGTTTTTTTCAGATAACTTAAAAGCTGTCTTCTTTTGCTGACCAGCATTAAAAGTCCTCTGCGGGATGCATGGTCTTTCGGATATTTTTTGAAGTGGTCAGATGTTAAACGGTTTATTCTTTCCGTCATAATAGCAATCTGAACATTCGGCGACCCGGTGTCGGTCGGGTGAATCTTGTTTTCTTCTAAGATTTTCTTTTTTTCCAATTTGGTAATCATTTAATTTACCTCCGTTTTCCAATTCTACATTTTTAATTTTTAATTGTCAATAGTGGGGTGAGTGACGGGACTCGAACCCGCAGCCTCCTGGGCCACAGCCAAGCGCTCTAACCGTTGAGCTACACCCACCGTTAACAGTAATTCAAAATTAAAAATTGCTGTAATTTTTTTATGCGTCCCTGGGGCGATTCGAACGCCCGACCCTCTGCTTAGAAGGCAGATGCTCTATCCAGCTGAGCTACAGGGACATGCATTTGTTTATTCTAACAAAAAAAAATTGGTTTGTCAACAAAGCGTATCAAATCATCTAAAATGTAACCCAAGGGGTCATTGTCAAATCATATATAATGTAACCCGGCAAAAGGGGGTTACATTATGGACAGGTACTCAAAAATGCAATACTTAAAAAGTATTTATCAAAGATACCACAAGTCAACTCGTAAAGAG
>PEVQ01000263.1:0-555 GCA_002780205.1 Elusimicrobia bacterium CG06_land_8_20_14_3_00_38_11 | reverse complement strand
GTCAACTCGTAAAGAGAAAAGAGAAATTCTCAACGAGTTCTGTACTGTCTGCGGATATAACCGGAAATATGCTATCCGCATATTAAACGCATTGCCGTCCGATGAAAAAACTAAACATATCAAAAAACGAGACAAAATCTATAGCGATACCGTTTTTGGACAGCATTTTTTCGAATTATTTCCCGACGATGCTACTTACTCGATTTTTGATACCCCTTTTATTTACACCTGTTTTTTGATTTTCGAGTATTTCTTTCAATCTTGATTGCGCCAATGTTCTGACATTTTTATCAGGTATCCTACAAATGTATGCCTCTACTTTTTTAATGCTGAATGGTTTTTTAAGATTGAGTTCCGGAAAAAAACCGTATTGTTTTTTCTTTCTCGTGAATAAATATAGACAATCGGCAAGAGCTTTTTCGGGTTTGGCGAGCAGGAAATCTTCAGTCTCTTTGTACCAGTCAAATCCGAAAAAATGGTTCTGTAAAGTAAAAAATGGTAGCCACAGAATGGCACAGAAAAACACAGAATTTTTATACAAAGAGTGAATTAAAG
>PEVQ01000198.1:1849-4825 GCA_002780205.1 Elusimicrobia bacterium CG06_land_8_20_14_3_00_38_11 | reverse complement strand
TCAAAATTTTCTGCCGAGGTTAGAGGCATTTAACGACCAGTAAGCACGACCCCAAAAATCGGCGGCGGTTTCGGCGTCATATTTGTTCCAGTCAATACCGGTAAAACGGGCGGGGTCATACCATCTCAAATTTTTATTGTTGTAATACTCGGCGAGCACGGAAAACATTTTCTTTACAGCAGTTACACCTCCATGTTTGGAAAAATAATCGGCGAGCAATTGTAAATTATTCGGCATAAGCAATGACGGATTCGCCGCAGAATTATCAAAAATTTTTTTTATATCGGGACTGTCAAAAGCAGGAATCTCCGACGACACAACCGTTTTTTCCCACTGTTTATGCCTTTTTCTCAAATCACTTTTTATGTAAGAGTTAACGGCTTCAAGCCAGCCCTCTGATGATTCCGGAATTTCTAATTTCTTTTTTGAAAAATTTTTCCTGAAATGCTTGAGCGCCTCATCAACATCCCACATTATGTCCATTACATCGGGATATGTCAAACCTTTCGTTTTGATTATATCAATAGCGGTGCCCAACTTAAAATGTCCGTTAATGAGCGATTTTTGGTGCACTGAACATATAGCACGGATACATCTCATATAAATCGGATGGGCGTATTGGGTTAAATCGGAAGATATTCCGGAAAAGGAAAATATTTTATCAAGAGGCGGCGTGTCGGAAATGGTAACGGGAATTTTGTATTTATTTAATTTTTTGTTTTTCTTTATAAGTTTATGGGTAAAGAATTCCAGCACCTTTCCTGCGGCATTATATGACTTTCCGAGTTCGGGAGAAACTGGATGGACACGTTTTCTGTCGCCGGCGAAAACTAAAGAATATTTTTTTTCAAGCGATGCAAATAAAAATCCCTCCGATGATAATTTTCGGAACGCTTCTGATGATGTTGATATTTTTGACCACACATGTATTCCCGACATCGTTACATCAATAACATATTTTATGCCATAAGAATTAAGTATTTCTTCAACTATTTCCAACGCCGGCGCCATCCACTTGAAAATTTGTCTCTGATTTTTTCTGTTAAAAATAAACTGCGGATTTTTCTTGTTAAAATACTCAATATCCCAAATTACATACAGATATTTATCATCGCGGCATCTTATCGGAAAAAAAATATCCAGCCCGTCGTTCATAAGTTCTTCTATTTTGGAAATTTCAACCTCTTTGACCGGCAGAGTCCATCCGCGTTCAAGTAATACCTTGCCGGCGCCGATACAGTAATCATAGTTTTTTGACTGTTCAAGTATTAAATTGCGAACTACAGGGTCGCTGTAAAACTTTCTGATAAAATTTAGATTTTTTTCGTCCATATTAACATCAGGGAGTAGGTAGTAGTAAGTAGAGAGTAGTCAAAACCACTTCCGACTTCCAACTTCCCACTTCCTGCCTCTCCTACCTCCACCACTCCAAATTATACCCGCACCAAGGTTTTATACAATATCCCGCATCACGATGCGAAACGCAGTTCATATCCGGAAGTTTGTCAATTCCGAGATATATCGGCGCGCCGTATAATTGAACAAAAAAGTTGGCACGGGTTTCTGCATTGTATTTGTTCGGCGAAAAATCGGAAAGACCTTTGAAATGACTGTAAAGAAATCCGGCGATGTGCTTGTAATCCCATCCCTTCTTTCTCAAAATCGCTATAATTTTTCTGATATTGGTCGGTCTTTTGATATGCGGCTCGGGATTTGTAATGCTATGGGCGGCACACGGAGGCAATTCGTCCAGGTTCAAAGCATAATAAGTTCTTAGCCAATCCTCCTCTTTCTCATGCATCACAGCGTCAAATTTTCTGTGAAACTGATGGAGTTTTGAGTCCTTGTATTTTGATAAAACATTTAGCCAGCCCGCGGAGCCATCGGGTATAACGCAGGATGATTTTTGGTCTTTTGCGTAATCGGAAGCCCATCGGAAATGTCTTCTCATTTTAAGAAGATTGTCAATCGGTATATCGCCCGTCGGAAGAGTAATCTGAACGGGTACCTGGTCGCCTACATTCTCGCCGATTTCATGCCTTTTTACCTTGTGTTTCTGATGGGTACTGAACGGAATGCGAATATCCCGCATATAAATCGGGTCGGAATAAATTGTCAAATCTAAAGACACTCCTTCGGGCGGCGACATTGCTATATCGCAGAACTGAACCGGAATAACTTTTTCAATTTTATTTTTTTCGCGTAAATCAAAAGCACGCATCATTATTTCTAACGCGACAAACTGCAAAAGCCGGAACGCGCCGGAATAGCCAAGCCCTTTGTAGAGAGGCGTCGGCAGATGCCCGTGTTGGCTTTGCCTGTTAATATATTGCTGTTCTAATGTATATTCAAGTTGACCGATTTTTTCCAATTGCCAGTGCTCATTCTTAAAAGGCCAGAGCGAATGATAATGATACCCCTGCCCCGTAATTACCTCTAAATATCTGATGCCTAAATCATGATACACACTTTTTACTATTTGACGGATAGGTTCAATTTTATTTTTATAGACATTATCCGCGTTAAGATAAATTTCTCCGGGATATTTTGGATTATAGTACTCTATGTCAAGTGTAATCAGAGTGCCGTCATACCCCAGAAGCGAGCGGAAAATATCCAAGCCCCTGTCCATCATCGCATAAAGATGAGACGGCGGTGCTGAATAATATCCTTTCGTATTCCCCTGCCATGTTTCCGCCTCGCCGTAGCCGACGATATACTCCGCACCTTTTATGAATTCCGAAATTCGGTTTCTTACCGCACTATCTCTGTAAAATTCAACCTGATTAAGCATTAAACACCTCGCTGATATGTCATGTTGAGCGATAGCGAAACATCTCGTTTTTAACGACGAGTTCCTTCGGACTTCGTCCTCAGGATGACACCTTTGGTGTCACTTTTCCCTTCGACTCAGAATGACACTTTGTGTCATCTGCGTTGTCAAACAATTTCTGGAATTTTTTTATCTCTTTTTTG
>PEVQ01000198.1:0-1843 GCA_002780205.1 Elusimicrobia bacterium CG06_land_8_20_14_3_00_38_11 | reverse complement strand
TTTTTGGTGATGACCGCCGATATAGCGCATAAACCGTCGGCACCGGCTGATATAACTTCTTTTGCATTTGATAAGTTTATTCCGCCGATTGCTACAATCGGAATTGTTCTATTTATATGAGATTTGATTTTTTTTATAAGCGATATTCCGCACGGTTTTCCGGCATCGCTTTTTGTGTCTGTTGAAAAAATAGGCGAAACACCGAGGTAATCCGCACCTGATTTTTCCGCATTCATTGCTTCTTTAAGGGTGTGAACGGTGACACCGATAATTTTATTTTTGCCTAATATTTTTCGGGCTATGGAATACGGCATATCATCCTGCCCTATATGAACACCATCGGAAGATAAGGCAAGAGCAATATCCATTCGGTCATTTATAATAAAAATTACATTTTTTTTACAGCAGATTTTTTTCAGTTTGACGGCTTCATCATACATCTCTTTTGTTGAGCCGCATTTATTTCTGTACTGGACAATTTTTACGCCGGCAGAAACCGCATTTTTAACATCCGAAACATTTCCCGCCTTGCTCAATTTTTCATCGGTAATGAAGTAATAACCGCTAATTTTTATCTTTTTCATAGCAAGAAAACTTCGTAACCTAAAACCTTACCGCGGAAGCACGGAAGTTCGGAAACACGGAAAAAAGCAAAATTAGATTCCGTGTTCCCCACTTTCGTGAGGACAGGCAAGCACGGAATGACACTTCGTGTCAGTTAGTAGCGCACACTTAAGTGTGCACTACTATAAAGTTATAAACTTTCAATTTTTCTCATCTTTTCTATGGTTTTTTTATCAAGGTAAAAAACGGAGTCATAAAGTTTTTCTTTGAAAGTTCCCGGACCTTTTGATAATTTCACCGCAATTTCAGCAGCAATTTCAAAGCAGCAAAGTCCCGACGCTGAAGCAACCGCCAAATCATTTTCAACCGCAGCGAAAGTTCCTATTACCGATGCCGCCATACAACCGGTACCGACGATGTTTGACATCATTTCACAGCCATTTTTAACGAGCAGCGCTTTTTTACCGTCGGAAACTACATCTTCTTTGCCGGTTATCACAACAGTACATTTTCTTTTTTCAGCCAAACCTTCGGCAATTTCAATAAGATTTTTTTCAACGGCAGTTGCATCAACCCCTTTTGTCTGAACATTTTCACCGGCAATTCTCGCCACTTCCGACGAATTCCCTTTTATGATGCTTATTTTTACCTCATCCAGAAGTTCAAAACATTTTTCGTCGCGTAATTTTGTAGCACCCGCACCGCAAACATCCAAAACAACAGGAATACCTTTTTCATTCGCACTTTTTGCCGCAAGTTTCATCGCCTCTATAAAATCAATTGTAAGTGTTCCTATATTCAAAACCAGCGCGGATGCGATTTTCGCCATATCGGCAACCTCTTCTTTCGCATGAGCCATAACGGGCGAAGCGCCGAAAACTTTTACAATGTTCGCACAATCATAAATCGTAACCCAGTTTGTCAAATGATGAACAACGGGCCTTTGATTTCTTACTTTTTCAAGCAAACCATAAATATCAATTTTCATTTTAACCTCAAAACAAAACGATTACAACATTTTTTTAGTAATATCTTCTGCTGTAATCTATTTTTAATAACCTGAAAGTTTTCTTAAAAACCACCAACCGAGGGCAAACAACAGAACGGATATTATCAAAAAAGTATTTTGCTTCTTTTCGTTGGCTTCCTTGTTTTTTTCCGGCGGATTATTGTCCGCATTTTTTCTATCAGTTATTTCACCCATAAAATTACAAATGGGCAGGGAAGGATTCGAACCTTCGTAGGGCACAGCCCGACAGATTTACAGTCTGTTGCGATT
>PEVQ01000202.1 GCA_002780205.1 Elusimicrobia bacterium CG06_land_8_20_14_3_00_38_11 | reverse complement strand
TGGGGACGCTTCTAATATTTTTTCCAATATTTTTTTCGGTTAACAAAAACAACGGGACGGAGTTGACTTGGTTGACATAAGAAAAATCAAAAACTTGGGAAAGATTTTGGAAATGCAAATCAAGTTTTGTAGTTTCGGGGTTATTGCTTTCAGATTTCCCGCTTGACCGCTCCCTGTTTTTAGGTTACCTACTTGCTTACTTTCGTAGTTGCGTAGTTGCGAAAGTAGTTGAATAGGTCGGGTTTTACCGACGAGTATAAGAAAAATAAAAATTATGAAATTTATTAAACTCTGGCTTCCGGTTTTTGTATGGGGTTATATTATTTATTATCTTTCCGATATACCGGGGCTTGGAACAGGTCTTGGGATTTGGGATTTAATTTTGCGTAAGGGAGCGCATATCACAGAGTATTTTATTCTGACAATTCTTCTGATAAGGGCGTTCAGAAGATCGTTCCGGATGCCGTTTAAGTTTTTGATTTTTTGGCCGTCGGTAATTTCGTTTTTATACGCCATAAGCGACGAATATCATCAGTCATTTATAAAGAACAGATGCGGCACGCTTTGGGATGTGCTGGTTGATACCGTCGGAATTTTACTTGTCGTATATCTTTATATCAAAAAAGGAAATTATGAAAAGGAATTTTAGAAAAAATTTGGTTCTTATTTTTAATTTTTCCCCACGGGGACTTCCTTTGGTCGCATTTTTAATTTTTAATTGCTTTTTTCTCGGCTGCGGAATTGATTCCCAATTCAAATCGGCTGAAAAATTAATAGAAAAAGGTAAATTCAGCGAGGCGATACAAAAATATGAAAAAATAATTGAAAAGAATCCTGAAAGTCCGAGAGTCCCCGAATCGGTCTACGGCATCGCAAGGATTTATCATAAAAATATTGGCGATATAGTCGCGGCAAAAAAAGATTACCGTCGGGTTATAAACGATTATTCTGGAAGCGAATGGGCGAAAAGTTCGAAAGAAGCGTTGCTTGAAATTGCCGACTATTTTCCGCTGGTAAAATTTGCAAAATGGGTTGAGGTTGACTCGGACACTTCCGGAAAATATATGACGGCAAAAAATGAGATTATCGGGATGTCCGGCGATATTTTTGAAATGACCAGAAATCTTTATACGAGATGTAATTTTATAAGCGGGTTCAGAAAATATTATAAAAAGACGGAAAATGGTTTTTATGAGACGGACAAAGACGGAAAAATAATTTCAACGATTATGCTTTTACCGGTTGAAGCCGGCAAAGAGTGGTTAGTAGGCAATGTGAAATACGCGATAGTTTCCAAAAACGAAGAGGTAACTGTTACCGCCGGAAAATTTTCAAATTGCGTTAAAATAAAAAAGCAACTTATCGGTGCACCGTCGTGGTCATATGAATATTTTGCGCCGGAAGTCGGGAAAATCCTTACGACGCAGTCATCGGGCAGCGCCGAAAAAAGAATAACGGAACTGAAAGAGTTCAATATACCCTCTGAATGAAATGTCAAAATTACCTTCCGAAAGTTTTTTACAGCAATTAAATCCCGAACAGAAAAAAGCGGTCGTTCACGGTAATGGACCGTTATTGATTGTCGCGGGTGCCGGCACCGGAAAAACAACGGTTATAGCAAACCGCATCGCGTATCTTATATCCCCAAAAAAAGCGACCAACGGAAGTCCCTCGTTAGGGGCAAAACCTGAGGAAATTCTGGCGCTAACTTTTACAGAAAAAGCCGCCGCCGAAATGCAGGAAAGGGTTGATATGCTCGTGCCTTACGGTTTTGCGGATGTTTGGATTTCTACATTTCACTCGTTTGGCAACAGAATTTTGGAAGATGAATCAATTTTTTTGGGGTTAACAAGCGATTTCAGGGTTATGGCTCAGCCGCAGCAAATTGTTTTTTTTCGGGAACATCTTTTTGAGTTTCCTATGGAAAAATTGAGACCGCTGGGTAATCCGCAAAAGCATATTGACGCCCTGTTGTTTTTATTTTCCCGTCTTAAAGACGAAGATGTTTCATATCAGGAATATGCGAATTATGTTCAACTTTTGGAAAATGTCGTTAAAAAAGAGCCGAAAAACATGGAGTTGCGAGACCAGTTTATAATCCAAAAAGAGATTTCGGAAATTTACAGAAAATATGAAGAACTTAAAATGCACTACGGGTTGATTGATTTCAGCGACCAGGTATGGCTTTGTCTAAAACTTTTCAGGGACCATCCGTCAGTGTTAAAAAAATATCGCGAAAAGTTCAAATATATTCTTGTGGACGAATTTCAGGACACAAATTATTCTCAGTTCCAGTTGCTTAAAATTTTACTGAACAGCGAGAAAAACATAACGGTAGTCGGCGACGACGACCAGTCAATTTACAAATTTCGCGGTGCTGCAATTTCAAACATACTGAACTTTAAAAAGACATATCCGAGAGCAAAACAGGTCGTGCTTACGAAAAATTACCGCTCACGCCAGCAGATACTGGATAACGCCTACACGCTTATAAAATATAACAATCCCGACCGTCTGGAAGTGAAAAATAAAATCAACAAGAAACTTGTAAGCGTAAGAGAGAGCAGAGAGCAGAGAGCAGAGCGTAGGGGCGTAGTTTTTCACCATCACTTTGATACCGTCTCCGCCGAGTCGGATTTCGTCGCCGGAAAAATAATTGATTTATTGAAAAGCGGAAAAAAATACGCGGATTTTGCGATTCTTGTTCGTTCAAACAATGATGCAACACCATTTATCAAATCATTCAACGTAAAAAACATTCCCTGGCATTTTTCGGGCGGCAGCGGACTTTACGAAAGGGAAGAAATAAAAGTTTTAATATCATTTCTTAAAATCGTCTCTGACCTGTCGGACAATGTCTCACTGTTTCATCTTTCATCGTCGGAAATTTACAAAATGCCGATGGATGATTTAACGGTGCTTCTCAACGAATCGTCAAGAAAAAAAAATTCTCTGTATAATGTGTTCAATAAGCCGGATGCAGAAAATATAAGCGAAGCCGGGAAAAAAATAATTAAAAGAATCAGTGGGGATATTAAAAAATATATTGAGTTATCCAGGGAGTTATCTACGGGTGAGGTGCTTTATAAATTTATCAAGGAAACCGGCTGGTTAAAAGAACTTGCTGACGAAAAAAAGAACGCTTCGGCGGAAAGGGTTTCAAACATTGCTTTATTTTTTGAGCTCGTCAAAAATTATTCCGAAATTTCCAAACATGATAAATTGCAATTTTTCATATCCCACCTTTCCGCTCTTATTGAGGCGGGCAGCAATCCGGCGACGGCTGAGGCGGATTTAGATACTGATGCGGTAAATATTTTAACAATTCATAAAGCGAAAGGTCTTGAATTTTCCGTTGTGTTCATTGTTTCATTGGTCCAGGACAAATTTCCGGTAAGACGCAGAAAGGAACGCATAGAAATTCCGGATTCGCTTATAAAAGATATTTTACCGTCGGGCGATTTTCACATTCAGGAAGAAAGGCGGCTTTTTTATGTGGGTATGACCAGGGCGAAAGACGAACTTTATCTTACAAGCGCCTGCGATTACGGCGGTCAAAGAGAAAGAAAAGTCAGCCAGTTTGTTTTTGAGGCACTTAATTTGCCGCCGACAAAAATCAGATCAAAAAAACTTGAGCCGCTAGAGGCGATTAAAAAAAACGAGGTTGTAGAAAATTCGTTTTCCGTCTCAAAACCCACCATTCCTCGTCGGTTAACATTAAGTCATTTTCAAATTGACGATTATCTGACCTGTCCTCTGAAATATAAATACATCCACATATTAAAAATTCCGGTTATGGCAAACCATTCCATAATTTACGGAAACGCCATGCACGAAACAATCCGGTTTTATTACAAAAGAAGAATGGAAAACAGATTGGTTGATTTGGCGGAACTCATTAAAAAATTTGAGATGAACTGGCAATCATCCGGTTTTTTATCCCGCGAGCACGAAGAAAAGCGTTTGGAAGAAGGGCGGGAAACGCTCAGGAAATTTTTTCACCGCGAGCAAAGAGCAAAAACGGTGCCGAGGTATATTGAAAAAAAGTTCAAATTTACTTTCGGCGATAACTTTGTTACAGGCAGGTTTGACAGGGTTGACCTGCCTACCGGACAGGCAGGTTTGACCAAAAAAGGCGCTGTGATAATTGACTTCAAAACATCCGATATTTCCGACAAAGATGATGCTGACGACCGTGCAAAAAAAAGCACCCAGCTTGCCCTATATTCGCTCGCGTGGAAAAAAATTACAGGGTCGCTGCCTATAAAATTGGAACTCCATTTTGTCAACACGGGCACTGTCGGTTCCGTTGTCCCGGACGATAAGATGCTCGGAAAAATAGAAGAAATTATAAAAAAGGTCTCGGACGGAATAAAAAGCGAAAATTTTACGGCAGCCCCGCAGTACCTCTCCTGTAATTTTTGCCCGTTTAATAATATCTGTTCAAGTGTAAAAAAATAATACTTGATAAAATGCGGAAAATTTTTTATAATAATGTTGGCTATGAAAACCAAATTTTTTGCGGATGTCAATCCGCTTTTTATTTTTATACAACATCTGTTGTATATTTCCGACGAGAAAATAGTAGCCCCCGAATTTATTCGGGAGTGAGTCCCGCATCACAGTGCGGGATAAACTCCGCGAATGGGGGTGATGAACAAATGGCGTTAAGTTTTACTGAGAAGTTGGGTTTTTTGAGGGAAGTAACGGAGTTTATGGAAAAGAACTCTGACATCTTAAAGAAAGCCGGGTTTGATGCGGTCGCCAGAGGCAAAGAGCAAAAAGCAAAGAATGATACCGTTGCATCTGCGAATGAAAAACAGGAATCATTCAAGTCGCAACTCCACGAGCAGACTAAACTTGTCAACAGTGCTATGCTGTGTTGTCA
>PEVQ01000215.1:7517-7683 GCA_002780205.1 Elusimicrobia bacterium CG06_land_8_20_14_3_00_38_11 | reverse complement strand
CTCGATGTTAAAATGCGAGACCCTTCGTTCCACTCAGGGTGACAGACGAAGTGCTTCACCAATGTAAAGTATATTCCGCTCTGAGTAGTAACTACTCCCTACTTACTACTGCCTACTCCCTGACGTTAGAATGCACATAAAAAAGAAAGATAAAGTTATTGTTTTG
>PEVQ01000215.1:0-7494 GCA_002780205.1 Elusimicrobia bacterium CG06_land_8_20_14_3_00_38_11 | reverse complement strand
CGGAGAGGTTCTGAAGATTTTTCCGGATAAAAAAACCGCCGTTGTTGCGAAAGTTAATTTTGTAAAAAGGCATACAAAAGCGACGCAGACGGATCCGGGCGGCATCAAGGAAAAAGAGGCGCCGCTTTCCATTTCGCGGCTTATGCTTGTCTGCCCGAAGTGTGATAAGCCGACAAGACCGAGATGGGAGGTTTTGCCCGACGGTAAAAAATCCCGCTTATGCAGAAAATGCGGAGAGATGATTGTATAGAGGCAGTGAAAAAGAAAGTGGTTAAGTGGTTCGTGGTTAGTAATGTCATTGCGAGGGACTTTGGTCCCGTGGCAATCCGTTACTTAATCACTAATCACTAATCACTAATCACTGACGTTAATTGGCACGATTAAAAGAAGCATATAAAAAAGTTATAGTTGCGGAGTTGATGAAAAAACTGAACCTGAAAAATATTCATCAAGTCCCGAAACTTGAAAAAATAGTTATCAATATGGGCGTTTCGGATGCCAGGGAAAATCCGAAGGCGATGGATATTGCATCGGCGGAACTTGCCGCCATAACGGGTCAGAAACCGCTTTTGCGCCGCGCCAAAAAATCAATATCCGCCTTCAAATTAAGGGAAGGCATGGCTATCGGGCTTAAAGTTACTTTGCGCGGCAACAGGATGTATGAATTTTTTGACCGGCTTGTCACAATGGCAATTCCTAAAATAAGGGACTTTAGAGGACTTGAACCGTCCAAATTTGACGGTCGTGGGAATTATAACCTCGGCTTAACCGAGCAGTATATTTTTCCAGAAATTAACCTTGATAAATCCGATAGAGCAAGAGGAATGAACATAACAATTGTGACGGCGGCAAAAAACGATAAAGATGCAAAAGAATTTTTATCAATGATGGGAATGCCGTTCAGAAAGGCGGTAAGTGGGAAGTAGGAAGTGGGAAGTGGGAAGTGGGAAGTGGTTTTAACTACTCCCTACTTACTACTATCTACTCCCTAATGTTATTATGGCTAAAAAATGTCTTATTATCAAACAGAGAAAAACTCCGAAATATTCTTCAAGAAGATATAACAGATGCCGTATTTGCGGGCGTCCGCGCGGTTTTTTGAGGGACTTCGGTCTATGCAGAATTTGTTTCAGGAATTTTGCGCACAAGGGTTTAATCCCGGGAGTTACAAAATCGAGTTGGTAAAGAACACGGAACAGACACAGAACAAAACACAGAACAGACACGGAATAGTTCCGCTTCAGTTCCGTGTAAAGTTCCGAGTCAGTTCAGTGTGTTCGCGGAGCGAACAATGATTTACGACCCTATTTCAGACATGATTTGTCAGATAAAAAATGCCAGTAGAAAATCCAAGGAAAAGGTGGATATCTCTGCATCAAATATAAAGGAAGAAATCGCCAAAATTCTGAAAGCAGAGGGATATATTTCAAATTACAAACGGCTTGAGGATAAAAAGCAGGGTATTCTGAGAATTTTTTTAAAGTACTCGCCGGATAAAAAACCTATGCTCACGGATATCAAAAGGGTTTCTAAATTATCAATGCGTGTGTATAAGAAAGCATCAAAATTGCCGAGGGTTTTAAGAGGGATAGGAACAGCAATAATTTCAACTCCGCGTGGCTTGATGACCGATGAGAAGGCAAGAGAGGAACATCTCGGCGGCGAAGTGATTTGTTATGTCTGGTAATAGAGGCAGAGAATAGAGAATAGATATTACTAAGGGGAGCATAAAATACTTTACATCCGTAAAGTACTTCGTCTGTCACCCTGAACTCGTTTCAGGGTCTATAGATGCTGAATCAAGTTCAGCATGACACCATCTTCCATGTAAAGTATATTCCGCTCTTGTTAGTAAGATATTAAGGTTTTCCTTAATCTCTCAATTTCTTAATTTCTTAATCTCTGATGTTAACATGTCTAGAATTGGGAACAGTCCGATACCGATACCGAATAATGTAAAAATAAATATAACAGGAAACGAAATTTCCGTGGCAGGTCCCGCCGGTACGCTCAAAAGGAAGTTCCGGCCCGAGATTTCAATCAAAACCGAGAACAATTTTATTATTTTAAAAAGAGGTTCGGATGATTTCAAGGCGATTCACGGAACGACCCGCGCTCTGCTCAACAATATGGTGCAAGGAGTTGTTAAGCCATTTGAGAAAAAACTTGAGATCCAGGGCGTCGGCTACAAATCGCAACTCGCGGGAAAAAAATTAATTTTACAGGTCGGGTATTCTCATCCGGTTGAGTTAAATATTCCCGACGGTGTGGATATAGTTCTTGACCCGAAAGGGATGCAAATTATGCTGAAATCCGCAGATAAAGAAAAATTAGGAATGGTAGCGTCGCAAATAAGACACAGCAAGGAACCGGATTCATACAAAGGCAAAGGTATCAGATATTCCGGAGAATATATAAAAAAGAAACCCGGCAAATCAGCCATCGGAGTCGGCGTACCGGGTGCAGCCGGCGCGGCACCAGCAAAAAAGTAAGGAAGGCAGGATTAAGTGGTAAGTTGTAAGGATTAAAAAAAAAACTTAATACTTACTAAGGGGAGCATAAAATACTTTACATGAAAAGGATGTCATTCTGAGCCGAAGGCGAAGAATCTCGATGTTAAAATGCGAGACCCTTCGTTCCACTCAGGGTGACAGACGAAGTGCTTCACCAATGTAAAGTATATTCCGCTCTGAGTAGTAAAGCGAACGAAGTGAGCGACTTAATCCTTAATCCTGATGTTAAAATGTTAAACAAAAAATCACAATCGCATAAGAGAAAAAAATTAAGAATAAGAAAAAAGGTTGAAGGCACCGCCGAAAGACCCAGGATGGCAATTCATAAATCAAACAGGTATGTATATGTTCAGTTTGTTGATGACTTAAATGGGAGAGTTTTATTGTCCGTTTCATCGTCGTCACTTAAATTAAAACATTCTGCGAATATCAAGGCGGCTGCTTCTCTCGGCGCCGCGGCGGGTGAAAAAGCACTTGCATCCGGAATAAAACAGGTCGTATTTGACAGAGGCGGATATATATATCACGGGAAGGTTCGGGCTTTTGCCGATAGTTGCCGCAAAGCAGGATTGAAGTTCTAAAGGGGCAATTAAAAATTCAAAATTAAAAATGAAAAATTGAGGTATATTATTTTATTAAAATATTTCACATACATTTTTAATTGATTTTATCATGGATATAAAAAAAGAAATTGTTGTAACAATTGGTCGTGTGACGAAAGTTGTCAAAGGCGGAAAGAGGTTTTCCTTTAATGCGCTTGTGGTAGTCGGCGACTGTGCCGGAACTGTCGGCGTCGGCCTTGGCAAGGCGAAAGAGGTTCAGGCGGCAATAAAAAAAGGGACCGCGGCAGCAAAAAAAAATCTATTTACCGTATCTTTGAAAAATACGACAATTCCACATGAGATTACAGGCATTTACGGTGCCGGCAGGGTTTTTATGAGACCCGCCTCCGCCGGGACCGGACTAATCGCCGGCGGCGCCGTGAGATCGGTCTTGGAGGCCGTGGGCGTTAAGGATGTGCTTACAAAATCGCTGCGTTCATCAAACCCGTTTAACGTCGTTTATGCCACAATTGACGGCTTACAAAAATTAAGAAACAGGGAAGACGTAGAAAAATTGAGAGGAAAGACAAAGGGCAATTAAAAATGTATAATGAAAAATTGACGTCATTCTGAACGAAGTGAAGAATCTCGGTGTTAAAGATGAGATGCTTCGTTTCATCCCACGGGGACTCCCTTCGGTCGCTCAGCATGACACTTCGTGTCATTTTTAACTTTTAATTTTTAATTGATGTTAAATATGAATTTATCAGATTTGAAACCGAAAGTTGGTTCTAAACATAGAAGGAAAATTGTAGGCCGCGGCCGCGGTTCCGGTCATGGCGGTTCCGCCACAAGGGGCATGAAAGGACAAAATTCCCGTTCCGGCGGCGGCACCCGTCCTGGATTTGAAGGCGGGCAGATGCCGCTTATGCGTCGTCTTCCCAAAAGGGGATTTACGAATATTTTCAAAAAGGGCTATGAAATTATAAATATCGGATTGCTTGAAAAAGTCTTTAACCACAGAGACACGGAGAACACAGAGAAAACCTCTGCGCCCTCTGCGGTAAATGCCTTTGAAAAAATCGAAATCAACAAAAAAGTTCTTGTTGAAAAAGGACTTATAGACGGTAAATTGCCTCTGAAAATTTTAGGTGACGGTGAAATCAAAAAACCGTTAAAAATTACAGCGGATAAATTCTCAAAAAGTGCAGTTGAAAAGATAAAAAAAGCAGGCGGAGAAGTGATAACGGCAATTAAAAGTTCAAAATTAAAAATGAAAAATTAAGGAATTTTTTATTAAGATTTTTTACCACAATTTTTAATTTTAAATCCCGCTAAAGCGGGACAAGTTTTTACATTTTTAATTGATTTTATTATGATTGAATCATTCGGCGATATTTTTAAGGTTCCGGAATTAAAAAAAAAGGTTTTGTTCACCGCGGTTATAATTGTCGCTTACAGAATCGGCGTTGCAATACCCATTCCGGGAATTGATATTACAGCGTTTAAGGCATTTTTTGCCCAACAATCAAACACGCTCTTTGGATTTATGGATATGTTTTCCGGCGGCGCTCTTTCCCGGCTGTCAATTTTTACCCTTGGTATAATGCCGTACATCAACGCATCAATTATTTTTTCGCTTTTGCAGGCGACGGTTCCGTATCTTGAAAAACTTTCCAAAGAAGGCGAAACCGGAAGAAAAAAAATTACGCAGTGGACAAGATATTCTACGCTTATTCTTGCCGTGATACAATCGCTCGGGCTTACGCTTTTTATGATAATGCCGATGAAAGCCCCCGGCGGTGCGTCCGTCGTGGCAAATCCCGGTGCGATGTTTGTTTTCATCACCGTTTTAACGATGACGACCGGCACCGTTTTCATAATGTGGCTCGGCGAACAAATCACCGAAAGCGGAATTGGCAACGGAATCTCTTTGATTATTTTTGCGGGAATAGTTGACCGTCTACCGTCGGCTGTCAAAAATCTTTTTGTTATGATAAAAACTCACGAGATGTCGCTTTTTACCGGCATTTTAATTTTAGTAATGGTTTTTGTGATAACAGCACTTGTCGTCTGGCTTGAAACCGGGCAGCGAAAGATTCCGGTTCAGTATGCAAAACGGGTTGTCGGCAGAAAAATGTACGGCGGGCAATCAACATTTCTGCCGATTAAAGTTGACCAGTCGGGAGTCATCGCCGTAATTTTTGCGGTCTCTCTGATGTCGGTTCCGATGACACTGGCACAGTTCACGCATAGTTCCGATTTTATGAAAAAGTTCGTTGAATGGTGGATGCGCGGCAGCGTTTTGTACGAGGTTTTGTATGCCGTCCTGATAATTTTTTTCTGTTACTTTTACAATTCCATCACGCTAAATCCGAAAGACATTGCCGAGAATATGAAAAAGTGGGGCGGGTTTGTGCCGGGCATAAGACCGGGCGAGCCGACGGCTAATTATATCCAGTGGATTCTGGTAAGGATAACTTTGGGCGGCGCAATTGCCGTTGCAATTATCGCGATATTGCCCGACTATTTGAGAAAATTTATTAATGTCCCGTTTTTTTTCGGCGGCACTGCGCTTTTGATTGTCGTCGGTGTTGCGCTTGATACCATCAGCCAGATAGAATCGCACCTTATAATGAGGCATTATGACGGCTTCTTAAAAAAAGGTCGGCTTAAAGGCAGATGGTTTAATGTTAAATAATCACGAATAGAGGCACACGAATAAAAGCACACATCACGAATAAACACGAATAAGGGCAAAGACGGGATGCTTCCCCTTCACTCTGTTCAGGGTCAGCATGACACCAAAGAAGCAGTCATTCTGAGCCGAAGGCGAAGAATCTCATTCGTGAACATTCGTGATAAAATTTGTGATGTGTTATTCGTGATTAAGCGGAGCAAACAATGAACCTGATAATTTTCGGTGCGCCGGGTGCGGGTAAGGGGACGCAGGCGGAATTCGTATCTAAAGAAAAAGGGATTCCGTCAATTTCCACCGGCGAGATATTCCGTGAAGCGGTCGCAGCAAAAACTCCGCTCGGAATAAAAATTGCCGAGATAATGTCAAAGGGTTCTCTCGTTTCAGACGGTATAGTTCTTAAAATAGTTGAGGAGCGCATAAAAAAGGACGACTGCAAAAACGGCTTTTTGTTAGACGGATTTCCGAGAACGCTTCCTCAGGCGAAGGGTTTTGATAATTTACTTTTAGCGAGCGGAAAAAAAATTGACGAGGTAATTTCGTTGGATGTGGCGGAAGAAAATATAGTTCAACGGCTTACTTCGCGGCGAATCTGCAAAAAGTGCGGTGCCAAGTTTAATCTGGAAACGCTTCCGCCAAAAATTGACGGTGTTTGTGATAACTGCGGCGGGGAACTTTTTCAGAGAGAGGATGATATGGAAAAAACAATTCGCCACCGGCTTTCTGTCTATTATATTGAAACCCAACCGCTCATTGAATATTATAAAAGCAAGGGAATACTGGTGACTGTTGACGGTAATCGTTCCGTTTCCGAAATATCGCAAGACATTGCATCGCTGTTATGAAAAACCTTGCCACGGATTTACACAGATGTGTCTTTGAATTTTATCTTTATCTGTGTCCATCTGTGGCTGAATTTCATTATGATTTATACAAAATCGCCGGATGAAATTGTCGGTATGCGTGCTGCGTGTCGGCTTACGGCGGAATTTCTCAAGACCGTCGGAGAAAATGTAACGCCGGGAAGGACAACAAAAGAACTTGAAAATATTGCCGCAAAAAAACTGAAATCGCTCGGTGTAAAATCGGCGTTTTTAGGTTATCGCGGTTATCCCGGTATCTTGTGCATTTCCGTCAACGAAGTTGTAATTCACGGTATCCCGTCCCAGCAAAACTTAAAAGAAGGTGATATTGTAGGACTTGATGTCGGGGTAAAATATAACGGTTTTTACGGCGATATGGCGAGAACTTTTCCTGTCGGGAAAATTTCAGCCGAAGCAGAAAAACTTCTAAAAATTTCCGAAGAGGCGCTTTATAACGCGATAAAAAGTTGTAAAGCAGGTTGCAGGGTGGGCGATATTTCGTCGGCAATTCAGACGACTGCCGAAAAAAACGGGTTTTCCGTCGTGCGGGATTTCACCGGTCACGGCATCGGGAGAAATTTACATGAAGACCCGCCGCTTCCGAATTACGGCAAAGCCGGCATTGGAGCCAGAATCCCGGAAAATTCCTGTCTTGCTATTGAGGTAATGCTCAATCAGGGCGACTGGCGTGTGAAAATACTTGATGACAACTGGACGGTTGAGACGATTGACAAAAAACTTTCGGCCCATTTTGAACATACGGTTTTGGTAAAAAAAGAGGGTTGTGAAATACTGACTGAAATAATAAAAATGTAATCACCGCGGTATTTATCGGGGTGCTTGCGGAATGTTGGGTTCTGTAAAGTAAAAAATGGTAG
>PEVQ01000170.1 GCA_002780205.1 Elusimicrobia bacterium CG06_land_8_20_14_3_00_38_11 | reverse complement strand
CAGACGAAGTGCTTCACCAATGTAAAGTATATTCCGCTCTGAGTAGTAATTCCCTCCGTCCTCATTATTTATGAAAAAACCTATTCATAAATTTTTGTTCCAAAAGTAGAATGCTTACCGATTCGTTTGCCTTCTATATCTTGAAAGATAACAGTAGGATAATCGTCTACGTCTGGAGTTTCTCCCCTCCAACCCATTTGTGCAGAGAAACCTGCAAATTGTTTTCCTGTTTGTTCCATTATTCGCTCTTTTTGGAATTTAGGTGTGGAATACCACGCATCAGAAACTGTAATTGTTAATGTCTTTTTGTCACCAGAAAGACCAATTCTTTTATAACCATCTACACTATTAACAGTATTATTAAGCCATTGAGATACTTTCTCTTTTTCATATTTTTCCCAGGGAATTGTCAAAGTTTTTTCTACCCATCCACTCCAACCCACATCTTTTTTAGTCACTCTGAATTTGACTCAACCGTTTTCATCTCTCAAAACATACAATTTTTCTCCTTTAATTAGTGAGCCGGTTCCATCTTTTCTATAATTTGTTCCAGGACCAACTCTTATAGTTGCAATCTTAGAACAAACTCTAACTTCTAAAATATCTAAAATTTTTTCTTCTTTTTTTCCAGTTGATGTCGTAAATAATCCTGCTATGACTCCAATTATTATAAATAGAGCAATAACCCCAAGGCACCCAAGACATCCTTTTTTTGTTTTCGCTTTTTTTAACTCATCTTCCGCTTTTGCTTTTGCCGATACTCTCGCTTTTTCTTCCTCATAAATCTTCTGCTTTTATTCGGGTGTTATCTCTACCATTTTTCCCGTCCCCCCTTTTCAAAAATTACATCAAAGAACAAACTTAAAATCAATTTACACTTTTTCAATACCTAAATCACGGCAAATCTTTTTTGCAAGAAAATTGTTTTTATTTGCTGATTAAAGTGTTTAAGCGTAAACTAACTTTCCTTTGGGTTCTGGTATTTCTCGGCCAATCTTTTTTGCCGTTTCTATCCATTCATTTATTATCAACTTAGCATTTTTTACTGCTTCTTCATAAGTTTTTCCATCAGCCATACACCCTGGTAATTCTGGAACTTCTGCTATAAATGCCTCATCCTCTTTGCTCCAGTAAATTATAATTTCATATCTGCCCATTCTTTAACACCCCCTCATGAATTTTATATTTCAAGATTAAATTTCTAACCTGTTTTACCTGATAAGGTTTAGATTTACCAGCATCCAGTGGCTGAATATTTATTATCTCTATTACACCCGATTTCGTGAAAATATGATGACTGCCTTTTATTCTCTCAGCAAATCCTAAAGATAACAATAATTTCCTTAAATCATTGAATCTTGTATTTTTATCAGATAATCCCGACAAAATTATTTCAAGTATCTTTCTGCCCATTTTCTTTTTCCACTCAACTAGTTAAAGCACAAATTTAGTTATGTAACCCTTTTTTCTGCGTTTGTATTCTAACGCAAAAATAGAATTTTGTCAACTGGTTTTTATCTGCCTAAATCTTTTAACACCTGTTTTACTATTTCCTGCGTTGAAACATTTTTGCCGAGCCGAGTTGCTGCCTGCTCGGTTGATTCTTTCGCCTGTATATACGTGAAACCGAGTGATTTCAATGCCTCAATTGCATCGTCAATTGCCGACTGCGAGGCCGTAATTTTACCGTCAGGAATATGAAACTCCCGAATTTTGTCTTTCAGTTCAAAAATAAGTTTTTCGGCGGTTTTCTTACCGATACCGCGGATGCCGGAAATCGTTTTTATATCCTGCGAAATAATTGCATTCTTAAAACCGGCAAGTGAAGTATCCGAGAGAATATCCGTTGCGGTTTTCGGACCTATTCCCGAAACACCTATCAAAAGCAGAAAAAGTTCTTTTTCAAACTCCGACGAAAAACCGAAAAGTTCAACGGAATTTTCCCTGATGTGCTGGTATGTAAAAATTTTTATTTTAGAATGTTCCGAAGGTAATTCCGAAAATGTTGATAGCGAAACGGTCAGAATATACCCGACTCCGCCGACATCAACCACAATTTTGTTTTTATTTTTTGAAACAAGCGTGCCTGTAAGTTGCGCTATCATAAATTTTTATAAGAATGCGCCAAGCAAATTCCGACCGCAAGGGCATCGACGGTATTATCGTCTTTCGGAAGAACCTTTAATTTGAGAATATTTTTGACCATAAAACCGACCTGACTTTTATCCGCCTGACCGTAACCGGTAAGCGCCTGTTTTATCTGTAAAGGCGTGAACTCGCAAACTCTCAATTCCATTTTGGCGCAGGTTAATACTATAGCACCGCGGGCGTGACTGACGGTAATTGCTGTCTTAACATTTTTTGCGAAAAAAATTTCTTCAATTGCTGCTACAACCGGTCTAAATTCCTGTATTATTTTTTCAAGTTCTAAATTTATTATCACAAGCCGTTTGCCTAATGTTTCAGATGGCGGTGTTTTTATCACCCCGCAATTTTTAATTTTTAATTTTAGCGGAGCGTCATTTTTAATTGCTTCTATCACCGCCCAGCCGCATGATGCTAGCCCAGGATCAATACCGAGTATAATCATTTTTATTTTTTAAACCACAAGATTGCCACAAGATTTTCACAAGAAATGTCATTCTGAGGCAAAGCCGAAGAATCTTGGTGTTAAAGACGAGACCCTTCGTTTCACTCAGGGTGACACTTCGTGTCATCTGTGTTAATCTGTGAAATCTGTGGTTACAAATCTTTTATTTCAAAATTTGAATAGACATTTTTAACATCGTCGTTTTCTTCAAGTTCATCCGCAAGTTCAATCATTTTTCTCGCATCATTGCCTTCAAGTTTAATATATGTTGAGGGGAGCATCGTATTCCCGGCGGTTTCAATTGGAATTTTTTTATCTAAAAGTGCTTTTTTTACTTTTTCAAAATCGGAGGAAGCCGTAAATATTTCATATACGCTCTCGTCGTCGCTCTTCACATCCTCGGCGCCGCTGTCAATAGCAATGTTCATCAATTCGTCCTCTTTAACTTTTGATTTTTCAACCGCTATATATCCTTTCGGCCGGAACATCCATCCGACGCAGCCCGTATCGCCGAGATTTCCCCCGTGCGACGAAAAAATCTTTTTTATCTCGGAGTGGGTTCTGTTTTTGTTATCAGTGGTAACCTCCAGCATAACTGCCACGCCGCCGGGCCCGTACCCTTCATAGACAAATTCTTCGTAAGTCACACCCGGCAGTTCTCCGGTGCCGCGTTGAATCGCCTTTTTTATGTTGTCCGTCGGCATATTTGATGCCTTTGCATCTTCAATCGCTTTTCTTAAACGCGCGTTACTTTCCGGATTCCCTCCCTGTTTTGCGGCTATGGTAAGTTCCCTGCCTATTCTGGTAAATACTTTTCCTCTTTTAGCGTCAATAATCGCTTTTTTGTGTTTAATACCCGCCCACTTGGAATGTCCCGACATAAAAAATCCCTCCATTTGATATTATGACACTGTTGAAAAAGTCATTTTGACACAGAGGCACTGAGTTCACAGAGAAAGAACACATAGAAATTATTTCCGTCGGTGTTTTCTCTGCGAATCCTCTGATTTTCTCTGTGGCTCTGTGGCAGGGTTTTTCAACGCTCTCATTATAGCATATTTAAGATATTTTTTCAAGAATTTCCAAAACTTTTTTTTCAAGTTCCCCTAATCCCTTATCGTTGACGATTTTGTAATCAAGAAAATTAAAAAGGTCCGATTCGGTATTGTCCTGTGTTGTTATGACAGCAGGGCGGGTAATACCGATAACAAAAACTTCAAAACCAATTTTTTTTGCCCGTTTAATAGTTTCGTTCAATTCCCAGACACGGCGAATACCGTCAATAACGACATCACCGGCAGCAGGAAGCATATCCAGACAGGCGACGCCGGGCGGATAACCATCATCTGCCATTTTGTTGCCTACCGATATAAGTTCGGCACGACAGAAATTATGGTCGGAAAGACGGTGCTTTTTTATTTCCTCTACGGTGATACCCGCTAATTTAGAAACCCTGCTTAAAATTGCGTCTGAAGAAGACATCCTCTCGCATTTTTTATACGAGGCAATAAATGTTGACACCACGGTTTTTCCCGACTGCGGACAATCGCTTACTACGAGATACAATTTTTTTGACATATTTTAATAATCATTTTCAAGCGCGGGCGAGAAAAGCAAACGTATTCATTTTCCCGAGTGAGCACTGAAAACAAAAATTTTGATATCCTTTATTTTTTCTTAAACGCATCAACTATATCGGATATTATTTTGGCGGCGATGTCTTTTGAACCGAGTCCGAAAGCGAGCGCAAAAGCAAGTCCAATTGAAGCAAATATTATCGTGATGACGGCGTTGATTATCGCGGCGGCAATATTTAATTGCTCAAGCGCAATCATAGCGGAAAATACAATTATTACTACCGATACGATTTTGCCGAGAATGTTTGCCTGTGAAATTCCGGCATTTACGGACATAGCGACGATTACGGAACTTAAAAACGAAGATAGAAATAATCCTAAAATCAGAATAAAAATCGCGATAATTATATTCGGGACATAAAGTATCATTCGGTCCATAATTGCACTGACCGAAGTAAGGCCAAGTGCGTTTATGGCTGTCGCTATCGCCATAAAAATAATGAGCCAGTAAAAAATAATCCCTATTATTTCCGAAAGGGTGTATTTTATTCCGCCCTTTTCAAGGAGTTGCGAAAGATTAATTTTTCCGGAAAGCGCATCAATTTTCAGAAAAATTAGAATCTTCACGAGAACCTTTTTCAGAATAACCGCAACCAGCCATCCGACGAGAACAATCACCAGAAAACCCACAAACATCGGAACGAACTGGGCGAACTTGCCCAACATCACCTTTA
>PEVQ01000242.1 GCA_002780205.1 Elusimicrobia bacterium CG06_land_8_20_14_3_00_38_11 | reverse complement strand
TAGTTCAGCGATAATTTCGTTTTGAAGTTTCTCGTCGGCAGAATGGACAATCTCCCGTATTTTTTCTTCGCCGCCTGAAAGAAAATCAATTTTTATTTTAAGGTGATTCTCTAATTTTTCAACCTCTGACGGATTAAGTTCCTCCACCTTGGACAAAAAACCGACGACATCTTTCTTTACATCTTTCGGTATTTCGGTAAAAATCCGGGCTGATAATTCCGGTGTTAAATAATTCATAACGACCGCTATATTTTTTGCCGGTTCGTTTTTGAGAAGATAGTCGAGTTCTTTTATATTTTCCGCATTGACAAACGAAAACAGCGGCTCTTTGCCGGATGCCGAGAGTTCTTTTTTTCGGATTTCCGACGAAGCGGCTATTTCCGGAATTACCGCACCGGTTGCAAAACCGCCGGATGCCTCCGATGTCTTTTCCTTAAATGACGATGCGGAACTGACAGCCGCAGAAACGAAATCCTTGGCGAATTTCTGGAAAGGTCCGAACAAAAACATTGAAATCGCTAATGTAAAACCGATTGCCGCCAATACCGCAAAAAGCCAGTAAATGTTCGGAGGGTAAAAGATGGAACTCCATGAAAAAACATTTTTTTGAAAACTCATCTGCTTGATATTCAGTTCATCGCCTCTTTCTTTCTCTATTCCAAGAAGGCCGGATGAGACCTCTCTAACAATATCCACAACTTTTGACGAAACAGAATTATCAAGAATTATCGTGACCGAAAGTTTTCTGATGAGCGTCCTCGTATCGTCGCCGAGGGCAGAGAGCATTACCGACTCAACCTTTTTTTCGGCAAGGGTTTCTTTTATCGGAACTCCCGGCAAAAACATTTCATCATCTTTTTTGGCAGGCGCTTTTTCCTTTTTTTCGCTCATCAACTGGACATTTACAATAACGACGATTTTCTCTGTGCCGGTTATTTCGCTGAGAACTTTTTTCAGACGGTTCTCCATGCTTGATTCAATGGCAATTTTCGTCTCAATTGATGTCTTTGATTCTTTTTGGGCGTAAAGGCAGTGGATAAGTGGAT
>PEVQ01000145.1:9046-10209 GCA_002780205.1 Elusimicrobia bacterium CG06_land_8_20_14_3_00_38_11 | reverse complement strand
AAGGTTTTGGACTTGGAAAAATGCTTCCTGGGATAGGAAAAATCGGATTTTTCCGAAAACAACGCATGGTAGTTGCTAAAAAGTGAATTGAGGACCGTCCCCAATTACCCATTTTCCCTTAATAGTAAATATTGGTATAGACAAATTAGGAATACCGGGCAGTCGCATCGCTCATAAATTAGGATTAAGCAAAAGTGCAGTAAGTAAATTAAACAAGATGTGCGAAGTATTGGTTAAAACAGAAGAGGGGGTTCTGAAAAAGGTGTTAGGGAAATGATAAGTGAACCATTTCAACTCCGTCCCCTATGACCTTTCAACTCCGTCCCCTATGATTAGCGATTCCAATATTTTTTAATGTAAAATATCTTTTAAGAGAAATATCTGAAAGTTTGCAGTTGTTTGGTAATGCTGGTTTAGGATGTGCTTTTGTAAAATTGGGTTTTGTATATGATATTCCAAAGGAAAACGGTGTCAGGTTTGACATTTCACATTAGCATTATAAGATGGCAGGAAGGAGTGTTGTCATATTTCGTAACGAGAGTGACCATCCTGCCTGGCGGTAGGCAGGTATGGATTTAGAGAATACTGGATATTTTATCCTAAAAATATATCAGCGGTGTGGAGCAATTTAAGTTTTTTGAACAGGAGGTAGTGAATAGTGGTTTGTAACATAAATTCGTTCCCTATTGTAGTCGCCTGATTTATCAGGCATCCCGACGGTGATGCTCAATAAATTGAGCAACTACATGCGCAACGAACTTTTGTTACAGTCCAATATTCTCAAATGTTTGTTGAAAAGTAGGCAGTTGGGTTAAAATCCTGATATTAATATCAGGAAATCTAAAAAATGGAGGCTTCGGGTTTTAGTAAAAAAGGTTTTAACCTAAATTAATTCTTTAAAATCTTTCTACAATAGAACACGAAGAACCTAAAAATCCTCAACAGATTTTGTGGCTTATCTTGTCATCAGTATTAAAGACAGAATAAAATCATGAATATAAAAAATCGCCCCAATCATAAAAGATTTCCAAATCTTTCAGAGCCGGAACTTAAAAGGATACTCATAGAGCAATTGGGAAAATGTCACAACAGGAATTATTAATGGGAGGGTAAAATGGACGGCAAACTTGTAAAATCATCAGAGTT
Organism: Elusimicrobia bacterium CG06_land_8_20_14_3_00_38_11; assembly: GCA_002780205.1. Classification (GTDB taxonomy): domain Bacteria; phylum Elusimicrobiota; class UBA8919; order UBA8919; family UBA8919; genus UBA8919. The sequence goes on along the minus strand of PEVQ01000145.1, from coordinate 9,063 downwards.
GCTTAAAGAAAAAGAAA
>PEVQ01000145.1:4066-8996 GCA_002780205.1 Elusimicrobia bacterium CG06_land_8_20_14_3_00_38_11 | reverse complement strand
AAAGAAAAAGAAAAGTATTCCGAACAGGACTTGCAAATGATGGAGCGGTTGTTTATAGCGTACCGTGCTATTGTAATTACCCTGTTTAATTTTGTACAGTCGGGTCATCCCGGCGGCTCTATTTCTGCCGGCAAAATTATTCTGAATCTTCTGTTCAACAAAAACACGAAAATGGATATTACAAATCTAAATCGTTCCGATTCGGATATTATCGGAATGGCTGCCGGGCACAAGGCGCTTGGCATGTATTCTTATCTCGGGCTGCTGTTTGAAATAGTAAAACTTAAGGATAAAAAACTTTATAGTTCAATAAAACATAAAATGCGGTTTGAGGACCTGCTCGGTTTCAGAAAAAATCCTGCAACTATTTCACCGTTAATGAAAAAATTTAATTCTAAACGTTTAGACGGCCATCCGACGCCGGAAACGCCGGGTGTTGTTGTTGCAACCGGCGCATCGGGAGTGGGTTTCGGTGCATTAGGCGGTTATGCTTTTGCGAAGAAAGAGTATTTTGAAGAACCGCCGGTAATAAATATTATTGAAGGCGAAGGCGGTATGACACCCGGCCGCGTTCATGAAAATCTTGCACATTTCTGGGCAACTTCTATCTGGAATTTGATAATTCATGTTGATTGGAACAACGCAAGCATTGATGCCGATAATGTCTGTTCCGACGAGAACCGCGCCGGTCAGTATGTTAATTGGAAGCCCTACGAACTCGGACTTTTGCACGGGCATAATGTTTTATATGTAGAAAATGGTTCCGATAATAATTATATTAAAGTTGCGCAGGACTATACTTTTACTCATTTTATTCCACAAAAGAAAGCGCCGAATATGCTTGTGTATCGCACTCTGAAAGGCGAGGGCTATTGGGAAGGCAGGAAATCGCACGGTGCCGGATACAAGATGGATTCTGATGAATATTTTAACGCGCAGAAAATTTTTGAAACGACTTTTAATGTGAAATTTATCAAAACACCGTCACCGGTTACACCTGAAACGAAAGAGGAATATTTTTATAAAAATCTGATTATAATTGAAGAGGGTTTGCGGAATGACGAAAAACTGCTTGATTTCTCATTTAACGGTTTGATGGCGTCGCGTGACCGTCTGAACTCTTCTAACCGTCAGCCGAAAAAGGAACATTCGGATTTGTCCGCTCTTAAATTAGACATAAAAAAACCGCCGGAAGAAATTTGGAATAAACCGGGCAGTTCCGTTACTTTAAGAGGAGCCCTCGGCAGAACTTTACATTATTTTAACAAAACCACAAATGGCGGATTATACGGTTTCGCGGCGGATTTAGTTGGTTCAACAAATTTGAATCTTATGTGCGATGATTTTCAGAAAAAAGGTTTTCTTTCAGCGGAAAATCCATATGCCAAAATAATACCGACGGGAATTACCGAAGACGGGGGTAGCAGTTTAATTACGGGTATTTCGGCGAGTGGCCATTACATCGGTGTGGGGAGTTCATATGCTACTTTTATGAGCCCGATGGGTTTTACCGCCGCCCGACTTTTTTGCATCGCTTATCAGGCGAAGCACGGGAAAGACATATCGCCGATGATATTGATAAACGCGCATGCCGGACTTAAAACCGGCGAGGACGGGCCCACTCATGCATGTCCATTAACGCTGTCTTTTTGGAAAGGTTTTAGCAAACTGCACTTGAAAGTTATCACCTTGACGCCATGGGATGCCAACGAAATTTGGCCTCTTATGTCCGCGGCATTAAAAAATAATCCGGCCGTAATATTGCCATATGTTACGCGTCCGGCAGAGGTCATAATTGACAGAGAAAAAATCGGTTTTCCGGATGCATCTAAATCGGCTGACGGTATTTATTGCGTCCGTCGCGCCAAAAAATCAAAAGCGACCGTTATCTATCAGGGTGCGGAAGTCGGTGTAGAACTTCCAAAGGTTGTATCCGAATTGGACAAGGCGAAAGTTGATGCCAACATATTTTATATTTCAAGTTCGGAGTTGTTTTCCTATTTGCCGAAAAAGAAGCAGGAAGAAATTCTATCGGAGGAATTGAAACGGAATGCAATGGCGGTGACCGGCTTTACGATAGACACAATGTACGAATATCTGCTTACTTCCAAAGGCCGTGATTTTTCGCTTCACCCGTTCAAAAAAGGAATTTTTCTCGGCAGCGGCCCCGGCGGCGAGGTATTAAAACAGGCCGGGTTGGATGTTAAATCACAGGTTACAGCCATTAAGGAATTTGTAAAAAACATATAAAGAGGCAGATTAAAGGTATAAATTAAAGGTTAAAATTAAAATCAATTACCACTATTTTTTAACCTTTAACCTTTAACTTTTAACCTGATTTACTATGAATATCAGAGAAATTATCAAAGCGGCTAACGGTGAAATTACAGTTGACCTTTTGTTGAAAAACGGGAAACTGATAAATGTTTTTTCCGGCGAAATCCGCACGGAAAGTGTCGCTATTCACAAGGGTTTTGTCGTCGGTTTCGGAAATTACAAGGCGAAAAAAGTTCTTAATCTCGGCGGAAAGTACATCGCCCCCGGATTTATTGACGGGCATGTTCACATTGAATCGTCAATGATGTCCGTTTCGGAATTTGCCCGCGCAGTTGTCCCGAGAGGCGTTACTTCGGTTATTACCGATGCCCACGAGATTGCAAATGTTCTCGGAATTGACGGCATAAAATACATGCTGGAATCGTCCAAAAACCAGCCGCTCAATGTTTTTTTTATGCTGCCGTCCTGCGTCCCTGCGACCAATATGGAGACAGCCGGCGCCCGCTTAACCGGTTTTGATTTGTATCCGTTTCTCAGGGAAAAATGGGTGGTGGGCTTAGGTGAGGTTATGAATTTTCCCGGCGTTATATCTGCCGATGATGACCTGTTAAATAAAATGAAAATTGCATCCGGAAAAAGGGTTGACGGTCACTCGCCGGGTCTGGTCGGGAAAGCATTATCGTCTTATATCGCTTCCGGCATTGCATCTGACCACGAATCAACAACAATGCCCGAGGCGAAAGAAAAACTTGAAAAGGGAATGTATGTGATGGTGAGGGAAGGGACTTCCGAAAAAAACCTTAAAGATATAATTCCTCTTGTCAACGAAAAAAATTATTCCCGCTTCTTTTTTGTAACTGACGACCGACATCCTCAGGATTTGGTGAAAGAGGGCTCGGTAGATTTTATTGTAAGATATGCAATTTCACTCGGTCTTGCCCCTGTTACTGCGATCAAAATGGCGACGCTCAACACTGCTGAATATTTTCGTTTGCCGAGAATCGGTGCTGTTGCCCCGGGTTATCAGGCGGATATTGTTATACTGAATAATCTGAAAGATATAAAGCCCGTTATGGTTTTTCGCCGGGGTGAGTTGGTTTCAGTCAACGGCGAATTCGTAGCAAAAAAGGTGAAACTTGCCGGAATGCTGCGCGGCTCAATAAATGTCAGGTGGCTTACGGAAAAAGATTTTAGAATTCCTGTTCTTAAAAAAAACATTCATGTTATAGAAATTGTTCCGCATCAGATTGTAACAAAGAAACGGATTTTTCCCGCGAGAGTTGAAAAAAAATTCGTTGTTTCCGATATAAAAAAAGATGTTCTAAAACTTGTTGTTGTTGAAAGACATCTTGCAAGCGGGAACATCGGCAAAGGTTTCGTGAAAGGATTCGGATTGAAAAAAGGCGCAATTGCGTCGTCGGTGTCGCATGATTCTCACAATATCATCTGCGTCGGTGTTGACGATAAATCAATTTTTACCGCCTGCGTTGAAATTGTAAAAATGGGCGGCGGTTTGTGTATTGCCGACGGTGAAAAAATTCTCGGGCGCATTCCTCTTCCCATTGCCGGGCTTATGACGGATAAGCCGCTTGAAAAAGTCGTATCTGAACTTGAAAAACTGGTCGCTGTGACGAAAAAGCTCGGCTGTAAATTAGACGACCCCTTTATGACGCTTTCGTTTCTGGCGTTGCCGGTAATTCCGGAGTTAAAATTAACCGACAAGGGACTCGTAGATGTCAGTAAGATGAAACTTGTGGAACTTTTTGTATGAAATATAAACAGAGGAAAAAACAAAAACATTTAGTAAAAGAAAATTTAAGTGTCTATACTGTTGAAAATAAAACGATAAACAAATTCGTTAACAAAGTAATTGAGGGTGATTGTATTGAAATAATGAAAAACATGCCTTCTGAAAGCGTGGATTTAATTTTTGCCGACCCGCCTTTTAATATAGGTTTGAAATATGATAATTACAACGATAAGAGGAGTTATGAAGATTATTATAATTGGTCGGAAAAATGGATAAGTGAAACTTACAGAATATTAAAAAAAACCGGGACAATATATATTGCCATCGGCGATGAATTTGCTGCTGAAATAAATTTGATTTTGAAAAAAACAGGATTTAATTTTAGAAATTGGGTAATTTGGTATTACACTTTCGGACAGAATCAAAGAAAAAAATTTAATCGTTCTCACACACATATTTTATATTTTACAAAAGATAGAGAAAAATTTATATTTAACGCTCAGGATGTAAGAATACCATCGGCAAGGCAACAGATATATCATGATAAAAGAGCACATCCCGATGGCAAAGTGCCCGACGATGTATGGGTGTTTGCGAGAGTTTGCGGTTCATTCAAGGAAAGGTTGGGCGACCATCCTTGCCAAATGCCGGAAGCACTGTTAGAAAGGATTATCAAAACTAGTTCAAATACCGGCGATGTTGTTTTAGATCCTTTTGGAGGAACAGGCACAACCTCCGCCGTTGCTAAAAAATTAAAAAGAAATTATATAACTATGGAAATGTCAAAAAGTTATGTTGAAGTCATTAAAAAAAGATTGGAAGGCAGACACGAGGAAATTAAAAGAGAATCAATTAGAGAAGAAAAACAAAAAGGGAGTTTGCCGTTATTTGAATTTTGTGGTA
>PEVQ01000145.1:0-4041 GCA_002780205.1 Elusimicrobia bacterium CG06_land_8_20_14_3_00_38_11 | reverse complement strand
GAACTCGTTTCAGGGTCTATAGATGCTGAATCAAGTTCAGCATGACACCATCTTCCATGTAAAGTATATTCCGCTCTTGTTAGTAAATATGAAAATATATGAATAAAACAAAACTTGGTTCGAAAACAGCAAAAGGCGGATTTGCAAATGAGAAGGATATTTGTAAAAAGTTTAATAATTGGATTACCGATAATGAAGCAAAAGAATGGCTTCAAATAATGGGTTATAATTCAGATAAGATTGACTCCGTAAAAGCAATGCAAATACCGACCAGAATAAAAAAAGAAGATTTAGAAAAATTTAGTATTACCGAGCGGGATTATAGCGAATTTGTAAAGTTTAAAAAAGCCGATGCTCAAATCAAAATTATTATAAAAATAGGTAGTATTCTTAAAATTGAAAATTTATCATTGAAAAAAGTAACTATCAAAAAAAATAAATTAAATTCTGGATTTAATCAAGTTGATAAAAGATGGGTTGATGCCTATCAACAAATATGGCATTTTGATAATGAGATGGCAACGGGGTTGAAATTATTTACTGGCGAGATAAATCCGCCGAAAGAAATAACTTCAAAGACAAAATTACGGGATAAAAGAAGAGTGTATTTGGACGAACTTCCCGGTCAGTTGAGAGATAAAATCGTTGATTTCTTAAAAAACAATAAAATTCTTATAGTTAGCGATATACTAAAAGGCAGGGGCGGATTATCTGCCGACTGGATGTTGGTTACAAGATACGATGAATTACAGAATATTACGATATGGACGTTAAAAGATATTAACACGGCTATGAATTTTTTCGGTTATGGTGATGTAACGGTTTCTAAAAACGGTTCTCTGCATATTGGAAAAATTAGTATGCAAAGAAAGGGCGGAGACGCAGGAAGACCAACGGCTAATATGCTACAATTTAAGTTTAAACCCTGCGAATTGTTTGAATTAAAATGAAAATTATTTTGATGGTTCTTGATTCCGTTGGTGTTGGGGCTTTGCCGGATGCGGAAAAATATAACGATGCGGGCGCCGACACGCTCGGGCATATCGCAAAAGCCGTCAAGGATTTTAATCTCCCGAATTTGGTAAAATTAGGACTCTATCATCTTATTTCCGACGCTGAAGCGTCGGCTACAAAAAGGTGTGATGCTTCGGGTATGGGCATCCCGACTGAAGTCGGGATATACCCTCGCATCAATTTAATAGGTTCTTACGGTAAGATGAACGAGGCGTCAATCGGCAAAGATACTCCGATAGGTCACTGGGAAATGACGGGTTTAATAACAGAGCGCCCTCTTCCGACTTATCCAAATGGTTTTCCGAAAGACCTTATGGAAAAATATGAAAAAGCAATCGGCACGAAAACGCTCGGCAATTATGCATCTTCGGGGACTGAAATAATAAAAGCACTTGGCGACGAACACTACAAAACCGGTTACCCGATTGTCTATACTTCTGCCGACAGCGTGTTTCAGATTGCCGCCCATGAGGACGACAAAATTTTCGGTCTGAAACGGCTTTATCAAATTTGTGAAATTGCCAGAAAAATGCTCGTCGCGCCGCATAATATAGGAAGGGTGATAGCGAGGCCGTTTATCGGAACTCCCGGAAATTTCAAGCGGACATCAAACAGGCACGATTATGCTATTGACCCGGCGGGTGAAACACTTCTTGATAAAATTAAAAATTCCGGCGGTGAGGTCTACGGCATCGGAAAAATAAAAGATATTTTCAACGGTCACGGAATTAGCAATTTTGCGACTACAAAATCCAATATGGACGGCATGCAAAAAACATTAGAGGCAGTCCGAAGTCCGAAGTCCGAAGTCCAAAAGAAAAACTACACCCTACACCCTACACCCTATACCCTGATTTTTACCAATCTTGTTGATTTTGATATGCTTTGGGGCCACCGCCGCGATGTTCAGGCGTATTACAACGGCTTAAAAGAGTTTGATGAATATTTGCCCGAATTAGAAAATGCGATGGCTGACGAAGATGTTTTATTTATTACCGCCGATCACGGTTGCGACCCGACTTATACAGCGCACACCGACCACACGCGGGAATATGTTCCGCTTTTTGTATTCGGGAAAAACTTACACAAATGTGTAAATTTAGGCGTCAGAAAAACTTTTGCGGATGTAGGACAGACAATTGCAGAAGTATTTAAAATAAAACTTAACAATGGCGAAAGTTTTCTTAAAGACATCGTGAGTTCATAGCGAATTTGTAGTCGCCAATTTTTAATTGGCGTGTCATTCTGAGCGAAGCGAAGAATCTCCGAGATGCTTCATTTCATTCAGCATGACATTTCTGCGTAAATCTGTATTCAGAAAGGAGGTTTTTTAATGGATACGACACTTATTATCGGTATTTTGATTGTGGTTCTGGCATTGGTGTTTGATTTTTCAAACGGGTTCAATGACTCCGCGAACATCGTTGCAACCGTTATCGGAACAAGAGCGCTTACGCCTGCAAAAGCAATCTTTTTTGCAAGTATTTTTGAGTTCATAGGCGCTTATTTTCTCGGTACCGCTGTTGCTAAAACCATAGGCAAAGGAATAATAGACCCGATGATAATTACAGGCGATAAATATGGCATAGTGATAATTTTTGCAACGGTTTTGAGTGCCGCTGGCTGGAATGTAATCTGTTCAATTTTTGGTTTTCCGGTTTCCGCATCACATGCCTTAGTGGGCGGCCTTGTCGGTGCAGGTATGGTTGCAGGCGGGCTGGATATTGTTCAATGGAAAAATGTTTTAACAATAATTGTCGTTTTAATTCTTGCACCCGTTATGGGGTTTGTGGGTTCATTTATAGTGACAAAAATTGTATACTTTTTAGCCCGAGGAGCAACACCCAGAGTGAATAAACTTTTCAAGTTCTTGCAGATTTGTTCATCAATGACTTTTGCACTCTCACACGGAACAAATGATGCACAGAAAACAATGGGGATTATTACATTTGCACTAATTGTTCTTGGTTTGTATAAACCAACAGGCGATGTATTTATTCCAAACTGGGTGATTATTGCCTGCGCACTATCTATTACTTTAGGAATTGTATTAGGTGGCAAAGCGGTTATTTCAACAGTCGGGATGGACATTTATAAAATTAAACCTATCAATGGTTTTTCAGCTGAAGGTGCTGGCGCGGGTGTAATTTATTTGGCAACTGCCCTGGGTCTTCCTGTTTCAACCACACATATTATTTCAGGCGCGGTTATGGGAACAGGCGCCGCTGAAAGAATAAAAGCAGTCAGATGGGGGCAGTCGGCAAACATATTTATCGTCTGGCTTATAACAATACCGTCAACAATAATTGTTTCGGCGGTAATTTATTATTTACTGCTCAACGGAATAAAATTTTTAGGTTGGTAAAAAAATGTAGCCCCCGACTTCAGTCGGGGGTGAGCGTAGCGAATAGGGGGTTTTATGGCTGTGGTAGATTTGCTCGGAAAACTTTTTCCAAAGAAAAAGGATTTCTTCAAAATGTTGTTGGACCAGACGGTAAAGGTGGAAGAGGGGCTTGCTTTATTTGTTGAGTTTATCAACAATCCGACGGCGGAAAACGGGAAAAAGGTAAATAAAGCCGAGGAAGAAGCGGATGAGGTTAGAAGAGTTCTTGTTGATGAACTTAACCGTTCGTTTGTAACGCCTATTGACAGAGAGGATATTTTTGCATTATCCCGCGCTGTGGATGATATGTTGGATTATGCGAAATCCACAGTTGAGGAGATGACGCTTTTTGAGATAAGTTCCGATATTTACATAAAAAAAATGGTTGAGGCGTTGCATAATGCTGCAAAAGATGTATCCTGTGCTGTTAAACATCTGAAAACCCATCCCGGCGTCTGTGCCGAACACATTGTCCGTGCAAGAAAGACGGAAAATTTTGTTGAGCACAGATATCGCGAAGGACTTGTTGAACTTTTTAAGACGAGCGATGTTATAAAAATTTTGAAGACGAGGGAAATTTACAGGCATCTTTCAAATGCCGCCGACCGCGCCGCAGAAGCAGCGGATGTTGTCAACGATATTCT
>PEVQ01000151.1:5043-8694 GCA_002780205.1 Elusimicrobia bacterium CG06_land_8_20_14_3_00_38_11 | reverse complement strand
TATTTATCAGGCAAATCCCCCGGCAAAAGTTTATAATCCGCTTTAGCATCGTAAGTAAAACCGATTTTTAATTTCTTCATTTTTTATTTTTTATCAGTATCTATCCCGTCTTACATCTTACATCTTACGCCTCTTGTATTATTGCATTTGTTCCCGAGCGAAATTTATGTTTTAAGAATCTGTTCTAAAAATTTTTCTTCCGGCAGGGCGCCTTCAAACTCCACCGTCTCATTTATTACCGCTTTCGGCACTGAAAAAACATTGTATTTGTTGGAAAGATGCGGAAACTCAGTTGCAACAATGGTCTCGGAAATTACTAAATCATTTTCAATAGCAAACCTGTTCGCAAGTTTTGACGCGGCGGGACAATAAGGACAGGTAAGCGTAACAAAAACTTTTATCAAAACCGATTTGGTGATCTTTGCGAGCTCCTCTTTCGTTTTTTGCGCCAGATCCGAATCGCCGGAAGAAACAAGTTTTATGGCATCAATGAAAGAAGAAAATTCAAACCCGCCGGGGACGCCGTAAAATCTTATGCCGAAATCTTTAGCGCCGACGACTGCTATTGCCGGAATTTTGTCAATTTTGTAATGCTCCGTCTGCGCTTTATTCAGAACAAAATCGTATTTTTCAACCGAAATTTTATCCGATAAAGTCGCGACTTCCTCGGCAAGCGAAGATGCATCTTTGCAGGAAGGACATTCTATCTCCTGACTGAAAACGATAAGTTTGACATTCGTTTTCAGGTTTGCCAAATCTTTTTTCAGTGAAGTTCTAACTTTATCGTCCAATATGCTCATTTTGAACCTCCGGAGGCGAGCATCATTCCGAAAATTATTCCGACGATTGTTGAAATGTAATAATTGCCCGTCAAAGGACACATACCCGACCTGCATCCGATAAATCTTCCGTATAAAAAACCTATTACACCGCCGATTAATCCGCCGATAATTATTTTCATTTTGATAAAGTTCTACCGTCACAGAAGCGGAACATTTGTATCATATTTTTGCAGCGAAATTTTTACCGAATTCAAAACAACTCTTGATGTCGTCGGATGACGGAATGTATTTTGCGGATATCGGCGGCTGGACTACTTCAATACCGCTTTCTCTCAAAATATTTTCAATAATTTTCACCGACTCGCCGCTCCATCCGAACGAACCGAAAGATGCGCCGATGCGGTTTTTTATTTTAAGACCTTTTACGAAATCCAAAAATCCGGCAATGTTGGGAAGTATGTTATTGTCGTGGGTGGAAGAACCGACAAGCAGTCCTTTCGCGTCAAAAATTTCTTTAATAATTTCCGTCCTGTCGGATGTACTTATATTATACAATTTTGCCTCGCAACCTACGGAACGAACCCCCTCCAAGAGCGCTTTTGCCATTTTTTCGGTTGCACCCCACATCGTCTCATAGACAATGAGGATATTTTTTTTAAGAGGCAGCCCTTTTGCCCATCGGATATACGCATTTACTATTTTCATCGGGTCTTTCCGCCAGATAATTCCGTGAGAGGGTGCAATCGTTTTTATTTCCAGACCGCTTTTTACCACCTCGTCAATTTTTTTAAGAATTATAGGGCTGTAAGGAATTAAAATGTTGGCGTAATATTTTGTCGCCTCGTCCATAAGGGCGCATTGGTCAACCTCGTCGTCAAATCTTTCCGTCGTAGCGATGTGTTGTCCGAAAGCATCGTTCGGCAGAAGCAATTTGTCCTCCGGAATATAAGTGAACATACTGTCAGGCCAGTGAATCATCGGCGCCTCAATAAATTTTAATGTTTTTTCGCCAAGCGATATGCTATCCCCGGTTTTTACGACCTGAAAATCCCAATCCTCGTAATAATGCCTGTAAAGCCCTTCTTTGCATTTTGCGGTGCCGACAACTTTTGCGTTTTTCGCGTGTCTCATAATTTCGGGAAGTGCTCCGGAATGGTCGGTCTCAACATGGTTGGCAATAATGTAGTCAATTTTCGCGGGGTCAACAAAATCCTTTATTTTTTCAATCAATTCGTCTGAAAAAGAGCCGAGCACCGTGTCAACAAGTGCAATTTTTTTGTCAATAATAATGTAGGCGTTGTAAGTAGAACCCCGTTTTGTCGTGTAAGTATGTCCGTGAAAATTCCTGACATTCCAATCAACAACCCCGACCCAAAAAACATTTTTCGCCACTTCAACTTTTTTCATAATTTCCTCACTTTACCACAAAAATTATATCGCTATATGCTGTAAAATTTTGATTCTCATATTGAAAATTTATTTTCAAATCCTCAATTTTTTTATCTGAAAAATTATTCAGATAATTTTTAATGGCGGGTGTTAATAAATCCAAATTTCTTTTTAATTTCCACGAATTGTCAAAATCCTCCGTATCTACTAAAATTAGAAAAAGCCGATTTGCCGAATCAAACCGCATTTCTCCCTGCTCTTCATAAAGATTCTGAACTAAAATTATGGGATTTTGCTTTGCTTCATTTAAAATTTTTAATCTTACATCTTTAATATTTTGTAATGCTTTTTTACAAAATCCATCATTTCTATCCTTCATTTTTTCCACAATCTCGTAGTAAGTATCGTCCGCTTTATTATGTTTTGTAAAAGAAATTTGGAATTGTCTGGCTTTTTGTTTTAATTCGGTTAGTTCGGGTTTTAATCCTCTTTCTTTTCGCTTCCTCTCAATAAAATTGGCAGGTAAATAGGTTACTTTTAAATCAAAGGGAATGTTATTTATAAAAAAATCTACTTTTTTGATTTGTCCGACGGTTGGTAATACAATAGGATGTGACTTAAAAATATGTTCAATTAAAATACTTGACCAATTATTATACCAACTACAAAGCACATAACCTTGAACGGCATGCCTAATTTCATTGTCAAATTTAGAAACCAATTCATCATATGATTGGTAAACTTTTATATATCTATCAACCAAATATTTATCTAACGCATTTTTATAGTCTCCGCCCCAATTAAAATATTTCAATTTGTAAAGTTCAGAAACCAATTTTTTAACATCTAAATTTTTTAATTGCTCTTTGTTTTTGTTCCTAATAAAATCGTCCAACTGCTGATGAGATTTATTTATATCTTTATTCATCAATTCATAAAGTTCTATGAATTGTTCGCCTAAAGATTTATTCTCAAGATTGATTTTATGTTCCCGCAAAAAATCACTTAATAATTCTTTACGGATAATAGATTTGATTTTTAGCCACAATAAACCCGAATCGTTAAAGTTAAATTCTTCCAATTTATTGTCGTCGTAAAGTTTTTTCCAATAACTAAAATTATGCGCCGATGTGTTTTGCATATGATTCAAATTTTACATTGTAAAGCGGTCGACTTTTACAAACAAACAAAATCTCTTTACTTCCAGCAACACTTCCTTTCCCGCCTCTGCCGTTTACATATGCCCTACTTTCAACCTGAACATCTCTGTACTTTGATATAATTTTTACGAGTTCTTCAACACTCGGATAGCTGCGATCATTCCAACTAATAAGCCAGTACGGAATTTTTTGGGAATATTCAAAAAGTTTTTCAAAAGAATCAATTATGTATGGCTTTTTATCAAAACCACTAAATCGTTGCGGTTCATATCGTCTAATTTTATTTACAAACTTTTTATCATGCCAGTACTCCGTATAGG